>RFMX01000059.1 GCA_009927495.1 Betaproteobacteria bacterium | reverse complement strand
GGTCAAAACCCAGGTCGTTCATGTGTGGCAAAGCCTGTACATAGGTTTCTCGCCAACGCTTTAAGGTTTCGGCGTAGTCTTGGCCAAAGGCAAAACTGTCGACGACTTGCAAGCCCGCCGCTTGCGCTTGCGCCTTGAACTCGCTGCTGCTGGGCAAGAAGCCGCCTGGAAAAATATATTGCTGAATAAAGTCCGTCCCCAAGGCATAGCGCTCAAACAAGGCGTCGTCGATCACAATGCTTTGGATGCAGGCCTGACCGCCGGGTTTGAGCAAACGTGCGATGGTTTGGAAGTAGGTGGGCCAATAGGCGCGACCCACGGCTTCGATCATTTCAATCGAGCAAATCGCGTCATAAGGACCGTCGTTGGTGTCACGGTAATCTTGCAAACGCAAGTCGGCATGGATGGCTTGTGCGCCTAGGCGTTCGCTGGCATAGGCCAGCTGCGAGGGGCTGAGGGTGATGCCCGTTACCTTGGCACCAAATTCGCGAGCGGCAATTTCTGCCAAGCCGCCCCAGCCACAACCAATCTCTAATACGCGCTGACCCGCTCCCGCTTCTACACCGGCCATGCGCAAGGCGCGGCGCACCTTGGCGTGTTGCGCGGTTTGCAGGTCTTGGCTTGGGTCGTTGTCAAACCATGCCGAGGAATAAGACATGCTGGGGTCTAGCCATTGGCTGTAAAAACCGTTGCCCAAGTCGTAGTGGGCATGGATGTTTTTGCTGCTGTTCTTTTTGGTGTTGCGCCGCATCCAGTGGCGTACTTGGTAGGCCAAGCGCCCCCACCAGGTGCCAAAAATCAAATCGTCCATGGGGCGACGGTTGGCCACCAGCAGTTGCAACAAGGTGGTGAGGTCGGGCGTATCCCAATCACCGGCAATGTAGCTTTCAGCAAAACCAATATCGCCTGAACGCATGGCCGCAGCAAACACCTGCCAATTGTGGATGCGGATGCTGGCCTGCGGCCCGCTTTGCGAGTTGCCAAAGTTCATTTGGCGCTGATCGGGCAGTTCAACACCCAATCCACCCACGCTCAAAGAACCCAGCATGCGCAAGGCACGCTGCGCTGCCATGGGCACCTTGTGGGTCAAGACAGCAGAGGAGGTGTGTTGGGTGGAAGGCAGGGTAGACATGGGTCAAATCGCAGGCAATAAATCAATCGAAATTCACAGACCGCCACGGGTGGCAAATTCTGCAGGGGGCGGGGGTTTGCGCACAAAGGGCACACGCTTGAGCCACAAGCCCAACGCTTGCCAATGGATGCGGGCAATCACCCCAAAACTTTGCAAAGGATAGCGCCACAGCGCTTGGCGCAGTGATTGGGCAGTCAGGGGCTGCAACTTGCCGCTCACGCTGGTGCTGATGAGCAGCCCATCGGCATCGCTGTGGTCGATGCGCACCACGGTTTTGGACTCACCCGCATGCTCGGCACGCATGAAGCGAAAGTCGTAGCGACCTTGTACATGGCAAAAGGGCGACACATGAAACACCTTGTCGGCGTGCAGGGTTTGACCGTAATGGGCTTGGGGCAAGACGTAGCAATGGCGTTCGCCAAAGGTGTTGTTCACTTCCACCACGATGGCAGCCAAGCTGTTGTCGCTGCGGTGGCAGTACCAAAAGCTGACCGGTTTGAAGGCATAGCCCCACACCCGTGCATAGCAATGCAGCCACACCTCGCCTTGCGCATCAAGGATGCCTTGGGTTTGCAGCAATTCATCCAGCCAGGCTAATGCGCCGCCTTGCGCGATCGATCGACCATCGCCGTGGTCAGCATCGTGAAAAGAAATGGCTGCACGCCGGTTCAGTGCCAATTCAGCGGCGGGCTGCTTTGCCAAGCTGCGCATGGGCAGCAGCAAAAACCAAGTGGGGTAGGCAAATGCGTGGCGGCGAGGGCGCGTACGGCTGTGGCGTACTTGGCCAAAACCAATGAGCGGCTGTGCAGAGCTCACGCCAAAGCCTCTTGCGTGTGGGTGTGTTGGGCCAGCAAGCTTTTCGCTGCTGCCAAGCCAGCTTGGTAGCCGTCCTCATGAAAGCCGTAGCGCATCCAAGCACCGGCATACCAGGTGCGATGTTGGCCCTGCAAACGCGGCAACTGGTTTTGAGCGGCAATGGCGGGCAAATCAAACACCGGGTGGTCGTAGTCGTAGCTGCCCAAAATCGTGGCGGGGTCAATCGGCGAGGCGGGGTTGAGCGAGACGATCACGTCTTGCTTGAAAGGCAGGGGTTGCAGTCGGTTGAGCCAGTAGTGCAAACATACCCGAGCGCTTTCGCTGTCGTCTTGGGTGCGTTGGTAATTCCATGCGGCCCAAGCCAAGCGACGCTGGGGCATGACGCGGGTGTCGGTGTGCAAGACCGCGCGGTTGGCTTGAAAGCGAATCGCGCCCAGCAAAGCTTGTTCATCGCTGCTGGGACGCTCTAACAAAGCCAGTGATTGGTCGGCATGGGTGGCCAACACCACCTGGTCGAAACGTTCCACGCCTTGGGCTGAGCGAATCTGCACGCCCTGCGCGTCGCGGGCAATGCCCAGCACAGGGGTGTTCAGGCGTTTGTCGCTGATGCGGTCGGTGATGGCTTGCACATAGTGCTTGGCACCGCCTGCCACCGTGAACCACGGCGGGCGGTTGTTGACTTGCAGCAAGCCATGGTTGTCACAAAAGCGGACCATGGTGGCCACCGGAAACTGCAGCATTTGGGTGGTCGGGCAACTCCAGATGCAACCAAGCATGGGCAGCAAATAGCCTTGGCGAAATGCGCTGCCAAAGCGGTGTTCATCCAAAAACTGTTGCAAAGGTTGCGTCAAAGCGTCGGCTTGTCCACTTTGCGCCAAGTCGGTGGCAAGCTGGTTAAACCGCATGATGTCTCTAAACAAGCCCCAAAAGCGCGGACGCAAAAGGTTGCTGCGTTGGGCAAACACGCTGTTCAAGTTGGCCCCGTTCCACTCCAACGCTTTGCCTGTGTCGTCCCAGCGCGCTTGCACTGAAAAAGACATGTCCGAAGCGGCGGTGCGGATGTTCAGGCTTTCAAACAAACTGATCAGCCCTGGGTAGGTGCGTTGGTTGTAGACCAAAAAGCCGGTGTCCACGCCGTGGCTAAGCGTGCCTTGGGCACTCGGTAAAGTTACGTCCACCGTGTGGGTGTGGCCGCCAAAGTAACTGCCAGCCTCGAACAAGCTGAGGTCCACATGCTGGTTTAAATGGTGGGCAGCTGACAAACCAGCGATACCTGAACCGATCACCGCTACCCGTTGGCGCATCAGTTCACTCGAGTGCTCAGCTGTTTCTCAACCTCGGCCAAAAAGGCTTTGTCCATGGGGTCGGTGGTGCTGTTGTAGCTTTTGACCTGTTTGCCATCGCGGCTGATGAGGTATTTGTAAAAGTTCCACTTGGGGGCAGTATCAGTGGCTTGGGTGAGCTGTTTGAACAAAGGCGAGGCGTCACTGCCGCGCACCGTGGTTTTGCTGAACATGGGGAACTTCACGCCGTAAGTGTTTTCGCAAAAGTCGGCAATTTTCTGGTTGTTGCCGGGCTCTTGGGAAAAATCGTTGGAGGGGAAACCCAACACCACCAAGCCTTTGTCTTTGTACTTGTCGTACAGGGCTTCTAGCGATTTGTATTGGGGCGTAAAGCCGCAGTAGCTAGCGGTGTTGACCACCACCACCACCTGACCCGCGTACTGGCACAGGTTTTGGGCCTTTTCGTCTTGCAGCCTCTCCACTGTGTGGCGAAGCAAATTTGGGCATTCAGCGGCGGCAGCATTGGTGCTTGGTTTGGCTTCGCCAGCGGCCCAAACCAAGCTACCAGCACCGGCCAAACAAAACATCAACAGACCGCGAGAGAGGCGGTACCACAAAGGTGTGCACAGTGTTTTCATAAGTTACTCCAAAAGGGTTTTGTGATATTGTCTATGACATAAAGAGGCGGCGGCATAAGCACAGAGAATAACCCTATGAATTTAAGCGACGACAACTCCTTTCATTTGCAATTTTCCATCGCTGCCGTCGAAAGGGACACGGGCATAGG
>RFMX01000205.1 GCA_009927495.1 Betaproteobacteria bacterium | reverse complement strand
CAAGCCATTGCGCAAAGCCACATTGACCTCATGCAACTCCACCGCAGGCAAGGATGCCTTCTGATCAACCCAGCGCAAGCGCCCACGGTGCACAAATATTTCGGGTTGACTCCAAAACCAGTCAGCCAAGGCCGAGGGCTGTGCTTGTCCCATGGACAAACCGGCAATGCGCAACGCTCCTTCGCTGTCACGGGTCACTTCAATCAAGGGGCTATCAATGTCCACCCGGTCCAGCGACAAGGTCAAAAGCGATGTGGGCGAGAGTGATACCAGCACGCGTGGCAGGCGCAGCACTTCTTCGTCCGCGGCATTTCGCAGCACAAAGTCGGTGATTTCCAAGGAGGGCAGCCAGTTGGTGGAGAGGGTTTCTAGGTTGCCTATGCTGACCTTGACGCCCAAGGCTTGCGAAGCCATGGCTTCGATGTCGCTCTTCCAATCGAGCACACGCGGCACGATCCAAAAATGCAAAGCCAGTGCGGCCACCGCCACCAAGCTCCAGGCCGACAAGGCCAGCCACCACAGGACTCGCACGCACCACGCGTAGCCACGCCACCAGCGTGAGGCCTTGGCAGAGACAATGGGCAAATTGGTGTTGTTAGTCATGGCGAAAGAATCAACAGAATTATGACCCGCAAAGCAAGCTGCACACATACTGTCCAACCATGACCCTGCCCCCCCCTTTTTCACATGGCTCACGCTTGGTGCAACGCCTGCGCAGGCGCTACCCCCAAGAACTGGCGTTGTTTCCCGTAGACGAGCCCACCCTCGCCGTGCTTGAAACCACTTACGCCGCTTTACGCCTTGCCTACCCTGAGGTGGCGGATGCACTGCGTGTATTGCGCCAATTGGTATTGGAGCGACTGGTGGTGCTCGACTGCGAACAACAAGCTCCCCTGAACACCATCATGCAAAGCATGACCGCACTGGCTGAATTCAGCTTGGGCAAAGCTTTGCCAGAAGCCTTAGCGCGTGTGGATCAGCGCCATGGCGCACCCATGACAACCCAAGGCACGCGAGCTGAACTTTGGGTTATTGGCATGGGCAAACTGGGTGCGGGTGAACTGAATGTCTCCAGTGATATCGATTTGGTCTATGTGTTTGACGAGGATGGTCAGACCCAAGGCATCGAGGGTGGACGCAGCGTGGTTAGCAACCACAGCTACTTTGACAAAGTGGTCAAGCAGCTCTATGCCTTGATAGGCGAGACCACCGAGCACGGCCAAGTCTTTCGAATGGACTTGGCCCTGCGACCCAACGGCGAGTCGGGCCACAGCGTGGTGTCGCTTGACGCCTTGGAAGAGTACTTCCAAGTGCAGGGCCGTGAATGGGAGCGTTTGGCATGGCTGAAAGCGCGGGTGGTGGCGCCTGTGGCTTGTATCGATCAGGTCAAGGCTTTGCGCGAGGTGGTCACGCCTTTTGTGTTTCGTCGCTACCTTGACTACAACGTGTTTGAGGCTTTGCGGGTATTGCACCAGCAAATTCGAGCGCAGTCGCTGCGCTTAAGCGCGGGGCGGCCTGAACGCGCCAACGATGTCAAGCTCGGCCGTGGCGGCATTAGAGAAATTGAATTCACCGTGCAACTGCTGCAAGTGGTGCGGGGTGGACAGTTTCCCGAGTTGCGCCAACGCGCAACGCTGGACACGCTGGCCAGTCTGGTGCAAGCCCGTTTGATGCCCGCCGACACAGCGCAGGCGCTGCACGAGGCTTATGTGTTTTTGCGCCGCGTAGAACACCGCATTCAATACCTTGACGACCAACAAACCCATCGCCTGCCCAGCGACCCCGCCGATTTGCAATGGATTGCCCACACCTTGGGGCTGGCTGGCGGCGACGACTTGCTAACAGTTTTGCAGCAGCACCGTGATCGCGTCGCCCAAGAATTTGAGCGCTTGTTGGGCCAAGGTGACCCTTCAGAGCCCGATACGGCCAACACAGCTGCGCCCCTGAGCCATGACTGGGCCAGTGTGTTGGAAAGCTTGTCACCCCTGTTTCGAGAACGCATGGCGGCTTGGCCAGCTTTGCCGCGGGTGCTGGCCTTGCGCGAAGACGCCCGTGAGCGATTGCTGCACTTGGTGCAACGCACCCAAACTTGGCTTGACCAAGGCCGCATCAACGAAGAGGCGGCGCTGCGCTGGAGCGAATGGATGGAGCCCTTGTTGCGGCGCGAAACCTATTTGGCCTTGCTGCTTGAGCGACCGCTGGTACACCAGCAGTTGCTGCGGCTGCTGGGGTCGGCACGCTGGGCGGCGCGCTATTTGCGCACACACCCAGGCGTGATAGACGAGTTGGCCAACCCCGAGGTGTTGCAAGAACGCTTTGATGCCACACAGCTGCGCCGCCATTTGCAAGCCCGCCACGACGCCCTTGCCAGCCAAGGCGCAGATGACGAGGAAAGCCTGCTCAATGTGCTGCGCCGCGCCCACCACGGTGAAACCTTGCTGACACTGGCGCGGGATGTAGAAGGTCATCTGAGCGTGGAGCAAGTCGCGGATGATTTGAGTTTGTTGGCAGACACCTTGGTCGAAGTGGCAGCGTTGTGGGTTTGGTCACGCCTGAAAACACGCCACCGTGAACTGCCCTGTTTTGCGGTTCTGGGTTATGGCAAATGGGGGGGCAAAGAGCTGGGCTATGGCAGCGACCTTGATATCGTTTTTGTCTACCAAGACGAACACCCCCAAGCCGGGGAAATTTACGCGGGGTTTGCGCGCAAGCTGATTCAATGGCTGACCATCAAAACCGGCGAAGGCGATGTGTACGAAATTGACACCGCATTGCGGCCCAATGGCAACGCCGGTTTGTTGGTGAGTTCGTGGGAGTCGTTTGCCGACTACCAACGCCAGCGTGGCTCCAACACCGCTTGGGTGTGGGAACACCAAGCCATGACACGCGCGCGGTTTTGTGTGGGCGACGAGCGTCTACGCCAGCCGTTTGAAGAGGTGCGGCGTGAAGTTTTGTGCGCCCCACGCGACCCGCAAGCGCTGTCGCAGGAAGTGGTGGCCATGCGCGCCAAAATGCGCGCTGCCCAAGCCTTCATGCCCGAAGTGTTCGACTTAAACACAGCCCTGGGGGCATGATTGACGCCGAATTTGCAGTGCAATTTATGGTGTTGGCCCATGCCGGCCAATACCCCCTGCTGGCAGACAACGTCGGCAATATCGCGTTGCTAGAACACGCCGAGTCGTTGGGCTTGCTGCCCCCTGGCATGGGGCAAGCCGCAGCCGATGCTTACCGCGTTCTGCGCCACTGGCAACACCTTGCGCGCTTGGACGAGGCGCCAGGACAGTTGCCAATGAAAGAAGTGCAGCAGCAACAAGAGGCTATTGCGGCTTTATGGCGCTTTGTATTTTTGTGACCAAGGCGCTGGTGGAGTAGCCGCTGACAAAAGGAATCGACACGGCATGTCCACCCCAGGTGCGCACAGTGGCGGTTTCTTGCAAGATTTCCATGTCGTAATCGCCGCCTTTGACATAAACATCAGGGCGCAAATACTCGATCAATTGCAGCGGCGTGTCTTCGTCAAACCAAGTCACCAAGCTGACCGAGGCCAACGCGGCCAGCAACAAGGCTCTGTCTTGCTGAGAGTTCAAGGGGCGCTCAGGCCCTTTGCCCAAGCGCTTGGCAGACGCGTCGGTGTTGACACCCACCACCAAGCTCGCCCCCAAGGCGCGTGCCTGCTCTAAATAGCTGGCGTGGCCACGGTGCAAAACATCGAAAACGCCATTGGTGAACACCACCGGCCCCAAGTGGCGCAGCGCCTGCACCCGCTGCAAGGCTATGTCAGCTTGGCACACTTTGTCGGCAAAACCCAAGGTTTGGCTCATGGCTTGCGCTTGCGCCAGCGCTGCACCTGCGCCTCGATTTGCGCCAAATCAGCAATCACCGTGATGCCCTTAGGTGGGCGGCGTTGCAACACGGGTGCACGACCACCGGCCCAAATCTCGACTTGCGCTGGCAAGAGTCGGCGTAACTCGGCCAAGCCATCGAGCACATGGTTGGGGTTTTGGCTGATGCTAAAGCTCAGCGCCACGATATCGGGACGGTGAACCTGAGCGGCTTTGGCAATATCGCTCAAGGGTGTTTTCACACCCATGGGCAGGCAGTGACAGCCTTGCGAGGTCAAGAGACTCTCAGCCATGAGCAAACCCACCGCATGCTCTTCTTTCGGAAATGTGGTGAGTAACACGCGGGGTTGGCGGTGCAGGGCATGGCTGCTGAGTTGGTGAATGGCTTGGCGCAGCACGCCGGTAGCGCACTCGGTGAACATATGCTCTTCAAACACATGGATTTCGGCACGCATCCAAGCGTCACCCACCATGGTGGTCAAAGGTGCAAGCAGTTCGATGATGAAACGGTTGACACCTAAGCTGGCCACGGTTTGGTGCAAATGGCGGCGCAAGCCATCAATATCTTGGGCACGCAACAAGCCCATGGCTTCGTCGAGCAGTTGACCCACCCCGTCTTTGCCACGCGCAAGGGCCATGGGGCCGGCAGTCAAAGACTCGGTGATGCTTTGCAATTGCTCCACAGACAGGGCCACGACTTGACCTGGGCGGTGACCGGCATCGAGCAAACGCTTGATGATGCGCAGTTTTTCCACCTGCGCCAAGGGGTAGCTGCGTTCGCCAAAGCTGTCTCGTCC
>RFMX01000076.1 GCA_009927495.1 Betaproteobacteria bacterium | reverse complement strand
GAGCAACTGGGTCATGGGGGATGTATCACGCTTTTCAAATGCGTTTAAGGGCGGTAGCTTCGAAAATTTGCCGGTTCATCCATCGCAACTCGGCGCACTGATTACACGTATCGTTGACAACACCATCAGCAACAACGCAGCTAAAGAAGTATTTGATGAGCTTTGGTCGCCGAAATGGCAGCCTTCTGGATATAACGTCACTGACATCACTTTTGGACTAGTCGACGCCCTCATCGACGCCAAAGGCTTGAAGCAGATGAACGACTCAGGCGAGCTGGAAAAAATCATCGACGAGGTGCTGGCCGCCAACCCCAAGAACGTGCAAGAGTTCAAGGCGGGCAACGCCAAGGCCTTGAACGGCTTGGTCGGCCCCATCATGAAAGCCAGCAAGGGCAAGGCCAATCCGGCGCAGGTGAATGCGTTGCTGTTGAAGAAGTTGGACTGACCAGTTGAAGTCTTGCGGACTTTATTCAATCTGCAGCAAGGCCTTGATCTTGGCACGAACTTCGTTCAGAACCTCATCCGACACCGCCCCTTTGCGTTTGGCTTTGCGAATTCGCCAGTCCAGTGACTTGACCTGATCGGCCAACACCGCCCCGTCTTGTCCATCCATGTCCGTGAGGACTTCAAAAGGATAGCCCTTGACCTTGGTGGTCAAGGGGCAGCAGACTATCAACCCCTTTTTGACGTTGTAGGCCGCAGGACTGAGCACCAGTGCCGGCCGATGTCCTGCTTGTTCATGGCCGGCTTGGGGATCGAACTGCAACCAAACAATGTCTCCAACCTCGGGCACATAGGTGAACGTTGCCATCAAAGGTCTTCCTGTCCCACAGGTCCACCAAAATCCACTTCATCATGGCCGTTGTCATCCGTCATGCCCGCCAGCAGGTCTTCCAACTTGTAGTCTGGCTTTTTGGCGGGTTCGATGACGATGCGCCCCTGGTGGCCGTGATGGTCACATGCTGCTCAAGTTCCAGAGCAGCAGACTTCATGACTGCACTGGGCAGTCGCAGGGCTGGACTGTTGCCCCATTTGCGAATAACGCCTTCCATGGCGACCTCCTAATGTGTCTACATTGTAGACACGAGCCAGCCGCATGGCAATTTAGCCGTGCGCCCTATTTGATATGCCCCTCACGATCAACCCCTGCGCTAAATAGTAAGTCGCCAACACCCACAAGCCGGCATAGGGCAAGGGGCTGACAAACTTGTCGAAGGCCAGCAAGGTGTCTGACAGCATGAAGCTCACGCTACCCCAGGCTACCCAAAGGCTAGCAGC
>RFMX01000082.1 GCA_009927495.1 Betaproteobacteria bacterium | reverse complement strand
GGTTCGCGCATGCTGGAGGGCTACCGTTCGCCTTTCAACGCCACCGTGGTGCAGCGTTTGGGGGATGCCGGCATGGTGAGCCTGGGCAAGTTGAGTTGCGACGAATTCGCCATGGGCTCGGCCAATGAAAACGTGGCGGTGCCCTCGGCCCACCCACAAGCTGTCACCAACCCATGGGATGTGAGCCGCATTCCGGGTGGCTCATCGGGCGGCAGCGCCGCTGCGGTGGCCGCGTGTTTGACGCCTGCGGCGACTGGCACCGACACCGGCGGCTCGATTCGCCAGCCCGCCGCGTTTTGCGGCATCACCGGTATCAAACCCACCTATGGCCGCGCCTCGCGCTATGGCATGGTGGCGTTTGCCTCCAGCCTGGACCAAGCCGGTCCCATGGCCCGCAGCGCTGAAGACTGCGCTTTGTTGTTGAGCGCCATGTGTGGCCCCGATCTGGATCGCGACTCGACATCATTGGACGTGAAAGCAGAAGATTTTTCACGCGACCTGAACCAGCCTTTGAAGGGCCTGCGTGTGGGTGTGCCGAATGAGTTTTTTGCAGATGGTTTGGCCGCAGATGTGCGTGGCGCCGTAGATGCAGCGCTTGAGAGCCTGAGGAGTCAAGGAGCCACCTTGGTACCCATTGCTTTGCCACGCACATCCCTGTCCATTCCGGTGTACTACATCATTGCCCCTGCAGAAGCGTCCAGCAACCTGAGTCGCTTTGACGGCGTGAAGTTTGGCCACCGCGCCAAAGACTTCACCGACCTCGCCGACATGTACGAAAAGACTCGCAGCGAAGGTTTTGGCGAGGAGGTGAAACGCCGCATCATGATCGGCAGTTATGTGCTGTCACACGGCTATTACGACGCCTACTACCTGCAAGCGCAAAAAATCCGCCGCATGATCGCCGACGACTTCCAACGCGCCTTTGCCAGTTGCGACGTGATTGCCGGTCCCGTGGCACCCACGGTGGCGTGGAAGTTGGGCGACAAATCCAACGACCCACTCGCCAACTATTTGGCCGACATCTTCACCTTGCCCGCGTCGCTTGCTGGACTGCCCGGTATGAGTATTCCTGTGGGGTTTGGCGAAGGCGGTATGCCAGTGGGCATGCAACTGATGGGCAACTATTTGCAAGAGGCCAAGTTGTTGAATGTGGCGCACCAATTCCAGTTGGCCACCGATTTCCACAAAGCTTTGCCAAAGGGCGCGTAGAGCATGCCGACCATCAGCATGTTCTACGGCACCTCGGCGAGCACACGCGCTGGTATTGGAATGGGCCGCCATGCACCGCAACGAATTGATGGAGGATTGGGAACTATGCGAATTGAAGCAGCAACCCAAGATGATTTCGCCTTTGGATTGAATCCATGTGCGCCTGATGTGACCTCAGTGAAAGTCATTGAGCACCTGAACTTGCGGGTCGAGTTCGCTGATGGCTTGGTGGGTACGGTGCGGTTTGAGCCTTCGCATTTGAGCGGGGTTTTTGAGGCATTGCGCGACCCTGACTTCTTTTCACAAGTGACTGTTTCGCATGGGACAGTGGCTTGGCCTGGCGAACTCGATATGGCACCAGATGCCATGTACGACGCCATCCAACAGCATCAAGAATGGGTGCTTCAGTGAGCAACAACACATCCCCTTTGGTTCACGGCTACGAAGTCGTCATCGGCTTCGAGACCCACGCCCAACTCTCCACGCAGAGCAAAATTTTCAGCCGCGCTTCCACCGCTTTCGGTGCCGAGCCCAACACCC
>RFMX01000083.1 GCA_009927495.1 Betaproteobacteria bacterium | reverse complement strand
GATGTGTTGCAGCGTTTGTTGGCCCCCTTGGTGGATGGCCTGCGCTTGTTTGAGGCGCAAGGCTTTGCGCCATTCAAAGAGCGTTTTGCCAAGCGAGATGTGTTGCGCGGTCAGGCTTTGCGCTTGAGCAATGGGCAAGAGGGCGTGGGCAGCGGCGTGGACGCCAGTGGTGTGCTGCAAGTCGACACTGCGCAAGGCCGTGTAGCGGTGAGCAGCGACGAGGTCAGCGTGCGACTGGCTGTGGGTGCCGCATGAGGAAATACATCACTGTGCTGGCGTTGGCTTTGGTATTGGCCAATCTGCTGTTTTGGGCGTGGTCGACGGGTGGACTGCGTATCTTTGGCTGGGGTCCTAACGACCCGCGTGAACCTCAGCGCGTTGAGGAGCAGTTGCGGCCCGAGGCGCTGCGACTGTTGTCAGTAAATCCGCGTCAGTGAGGGTGTGCAAAAACGCTTCCAAGTCATCGATATCTTGCGCGTTGAGCTTGGGCGACTCGCCAAGCTTGCCACCATAGGGCGCTTCACTGGTGTTCACCAAGCGTTGGTAGGCCTTAGGCACATCATTGAATTTCGCAGATGCCTTGCCGTACCACTTGGCAGGATCGGTGTCGCGGCTGGCATAAAACGCCAAAGCATCATGCAGATTGTCAAAACGGGCGTTGTGGAAAAAAGCGCGGCGCACCGCCACATTGCGCAGCGAAGGCACTTTGAACGCGCCGCAAACGTTTTGCTGAGGTTTGCACAGGCCACGGTCAAAGTGGGTGGCTTTGGCATTGACCAAGATGGCGGTGTGGCGTGGCACGCCTAAGTTGTCATAGCTGAAATCGGTGAACAAGGCCGGTGTGCCATCGGCCGCAGCTTGGGCGCTGTGGCAGGCGGCGCAATTGCCCTTCTCCTCGTCTTGGAACAAGCGCCAACCCCGCTCTTGCTGAGCAGAAAACTGGGCTTGCCCTTGCATGACGCGGTCAAACAAGCTGTCAAAGCGGCGAAACACCGGGTCTTGGGTTTGGTAGCTGGCCAAGGCGGAGGTCATGGCGTCAAAAGCTTGGTCGGGTCTGCGCCAAATGCCATGGCCAAACACCTCACTGAAACGCGCCGCATAGTTGCTGGCTTGCAGACGTTGCACCACCTCGGCACGGCTGGTGTTGGCCATTTCGTGAGGGTTCAAAAAGGGCTCACCTGCTTGCGCTTGCAAGCTGTCAGCGCGGCCATCCCAAAAAAAGCCCCCGCTGGCTTTGCCTTCTTCATCCCACTGCAAGCCTTGGTTGAAGGAGAGGTAGCGTAGCGAAGGCACATTGCGCTCGCCCGGGTGTTGAAACGATGCGCCACCCGCCTCCAAGCCACGCGCAGAGGCGTGGCCCAGCGACGCCACATGGCAAGTCGCACAGGACTGCTGGCCCGAAGCAGACAGGCTGGTGTCATGAAAAATCAGTTTGCCCAGCTGCGCCGCAGGCGAGAGTGGTGCCGCTGGCAGCTGTTTCCACCAGAGCATGCCGCCTAAGACCACGCAGGCGATGCCCATGGGCCACCATTGAACAATGCGTTGCTGCATCAGCGAAAACCGACGCGGTCGAGCATTTGCTGAACCTTGATTTGGTTCATGCCAATAAAGCTCACGGGCAAGGGGTCGGATTTGAAATTCGTTGCGCCCATGGTTTGCAATGCGGGGTTGTTGATAGGCACGTTTTTCACCACTGGCCACTCGTTGTTGCCGTCTGCAAAATAGGCTTGCGCGGAGGGGCTGGCCAAGTACTCTAAAAACTTTTGCGCATTGGCAGGGTGCTTGGCATATTGGGCCACCGCCCCGCCTGCGATGTTCATGTGGGTTCCCCAGCTTGATTGGTTGGGGAAGATGACCCCCACACGCTGCATCAAGGCTTGGTCTTCGGGTGCGGTCGAGCGCAAGAGTCGCGCCACATAGTAAGAATTGGCCAGCGCGATGCCGCACTCACCGCTG
>RFMX01000084.1 GCA_009927495.1 Betaproteobacteria bacterium | reverse complement strand
TTCCCCCAGTCGCTCATCTCTGGCCAATTGGTAGGCCATGACCGCCAAGGTGTCGGTATTGAAGGGGCGCAGCACCAAGGTGGCAGGCAGCTCTTTCATGACATCCACCAACACCAACAGCAGGGCCGCCGCGGTAGAGCGTTTGAGCAAAGGCCAATGCACACGGGTGAACAAAGCGGTGCGAAACACCCCCAAGGTGCGGGATGCTTCATCGGTGCTGAGGGGGATGCGGGTGTAGCCGGTTTGCACCGCTTGCAAGGCCACGGCGATGAAGCGCACAAGGTAGGCCCAGACCAAGCCCAAGATGGTGGCGGTCAGCCAGTAGCCCGCTTGGCTTTGGGGCCAAGCCTGCTGCAACCAGCCAATCGGCAACAACAAGCCCACCACGATGATCACGCCGGGTACGGCATAGCCTAAGCCCACCGCTTGGGTACTTAAGCGATGCCAAACGCCTGGGTGAACCCTTTGGCTGAAAGCCAATGAAAGCGCCATGCCCACCGCCAGCACGGCGGTCAACAAACCCAGGTACAAACTGTTGCCCATCCAATTAGAAAACTTCAGCCAATCCATCGCGACGCTTTGGCTATGGACCCACAGGGCATGGCCCATGATCAACAGTGGCAAGACAAAGCCCAGCAGCACCGGCAAGGCACACAGCAGCAAAGCCAAAGCCGCTGGCCAACTTGTTAGCTTCAAGGGCTGTGACTCAGCGCCGCGGCCCATGTTGCGTTGACTGGCAAAGCGCAATCGGGCTTGGGCTTTTTGCTCCAAGCGCAGCATCACAGCCACCAACAGCAACAAAAAAGTCGCTAACTGGGCAGCAGCGACGCGGTCGTCCATCACCAGCCAGGCTTTGTAAATGCCGGTCGAAAACGTGGTCACCCCAAAATAACTGCTGACCCCAAAATCTGCCAGTGTTTCCATCAGCGCCAAAGCTGTGCCTGCGGCAATCGCAGGACGGGCCAAAGGAAGCGCCACGCGAAAAATACGGCGCGGCAAATCGGCACCCAGCAAGCGAGCAGCTTCCATCAGCTGGGGTGCACGTTCCACCAAAGCAGCACGCACCAACAAATACACATAGGGGTAAAGCGCAAAACTCAGCACTGCTGCTGCGCCCCACAGGCTGCGCACATCAGGCCACAGCGCACCTTGCCAACCCAACGCTGCACGCAGTGCGGTTTGCAGGGGTCCGCTGAATTGCAAAAAATCGCTGTAGGCATAAGCCACCACATAGGCTGGCATGGCCAAGGGCAAGAGCAGCGCCCACTCCAAGGTGCGTCGCCCTTTGAAATCAAACAAGGTGACGGCTGCCGCGCTGACACTGCCCATGCTGATCACGCCAATGGCTACCCAAAAGCACAGGCCCAAACTGCTCACCACATAGCTGGGCAAGACCGTGCTGGTCATGCCCATTAAGACGTCGGCTGAAGCCTCGTTCCATTGCAGCCAAGCAGCCAGCACCATCAGCACCGGCATGGCCAACAGCACAATTACCAACAACCGCAGCAAAGAAATCAGGCGCATGGCGTTGTCGCAGCAAGCGACAGAGTATCAAAAGGCAGATTGTAGGCAGCGGGTAGGTGAGAAAAGGCAGATGCCTACAATCGATGGCATGTTTCTCCAAGTCAACGCTTTGCAAGTTCACTACCCTGGCCGCCAACGCGCAGCGGTAGACAGCGTGAGCCTGCAGCTGCAAGCTGGGCAAATGGGCGTGTTGATCGGCCCCTCGGGTTGCGGCAAGACCACGCTGCTGCGCGCTGTGGCGGGTTTGGAAAAAATCAGCGCCGGAGACATCTCTATCGACGGTGTGGTCGTCAGCGGCCATGGCGTCCATCTGCCCCCTGAGGAGCGCCGCATCGGCATGGTCTTCCAAGACTACGCGCTGTTTCCCCATTTGAATGTGGCGCAAAACATCGCCTTTGGCTTGCACCGTTGGCCCTTGGACAGACAACGTGCTCGGGTGAAAGATGTGTTGGCTTTGGTGGGGCTGGACAACAGTGGCCAGCGCTACGCCCACGAACTGTCGGGCGGCCAGCAGCAAAGGGTGGCCTTGGCACGAGCCTTGGCACCACAACCGCAGTTGCTGTTGCTCGATGAGCCTTTCTCTAATTTAGACGTGGATTTGCGCGAGCGTTTGGCACATGAGCTGCGCTCCATCCTCAAGATGGCCAACACCACCGCTTTGTTTGTCACCCACGACCAGCTCGAAGCGTTTGCGCTGGGGGATGTGATTGGGGTGATGCACCAAGGCCGACTAGAGCAGTGGGACGACGCCTACCATCTGTACCACCGACCAGCTACCCGCTTTGTGGCGGAGTTCATCGGTCACGGCGTGTTTGCACCTGCCACCCTGCGCCAAGAGGGCCATGAC
>RFMX01000085.1 GCA_009927495.1 Betaproteobacteria bacterium | reverse complement strand
GACCTGGGTCTGCCAGCCCTCAACCCCGCGACCGATCGGGTCATGCTGTGCGGCAGCCCACAATGCTGAAAAGCCTGAAAACCTTGCTGGAAGAACGCCACTTCAAAGAAGGCAACACCACCACGCCAGGCGACTTCGTAGTGGAGCGGGCTTTTGTAGAGCAATAACACCTCAAGCTAGAGAGGCGACATTGACACCTCTGAAAAAGCACCTAATAATGTGCTTTTTTAGGTGTTTATATGTCTATCACCCAAACCATTTTTGCCAAAAATACCGTCAGCATGACAGACTTGCGCCGCAACCCATCTGAGGTGATTGAGGTTGCAAAATCATCGCCGGTAGCCATCTTGAACCACAACAAACCAGCCGCCTATCTGATTTCGGCAGCAGCTTATGAGGACATGCTGGATCAATTGGAAGATGCCGCGCTGACCAAAACAGTCAAAGAGCGTGCTGGCGGTCCCACGGTGAAGGTGAAGCTTGAAGAGCTATGAGCTTGAATTTCACGAGCTCGCGTTGAAAGAATGGAAAAAATTAGACGGCTCGATCAAGGCGCAATTTCTAAAAACACTGACCAAACGTCTCCAAGAACCCCATGTGCCTTCCGCAAAGTTGCATGGTGACCTGCACAACACCTACAAAATCAAATTACGAGACGTTGGCTATCGCTTGGTTTATGAAGTCATCGATCAACGATTAGTCGTCGTGGTGATTGCCATTGGCAGACGAGATCATGACGAGGCATATCAAATTGCCATTAAGCGCAAGGGCTAGAGAGCGCTAAACCCGCTCAATCACCACCGCAATCCCCTGCCCCACCCCTATGCACATGGTGCACAAGGCATAACGGCCACCTGTGCGCTGCAGTTGGTTGGTGGCGGTGGTGACCAACCTGGCGCCCGATGCACCCAGCGGGTGACCCAAGGCAATCGCGCCACCATTGGGGTTGACGCGGGGGTCGTCGTCTTGCAAACCCAGCAGCCGCAACACCGCCAAACCTTGCGCTGCAAACGCTTCATTGAGTTCAATCACATCCATTTGCGCCAAGGTCAAACCGGTCAACGCCAACACTTTTTCAGTGGCGGGAGCAGGACCTATGCCCATGATGCGCGGAGGTACACCCGCAGTCGCCATGCCCACCACCCTGGCGCGGGGGGTCAAACCGTTTTTAGCGGCACTGGTTTCATCAGCTAACATAATCGCGCAAGCGCCGTCGTTCACGCCGCTGGCATTACCCGCTGTAACTGTGCCATCAGGCCGCACCACACCTTTGAGCTTGGCCAAGGCTTCCAAACTGGTTTCACGGGGGTGCTCATCCTTGTCCACCACGATGGGATCGCCCTTTTTTTGCGGGATGGTGACGGGAGTGATTTCTTGCGCCAAGATGCCGGCTTTTTGCGCTGCCACAGCTTTCATTTGGCTGGCCAAAGCCATGCGGTCTTGGGCTTCGCGCTCGATTTTGTAATCGGTTGCCACGTTTTCTGCGGTTTCAGGCATGGCGTCTACGCCATACTGGCTTTTCATCAAGGGGTTGACGAAGCGCCAGCCGATGGTGGTGTCAAAAATTTGTGGGTTGCGGCCAAACGCCGCCTCGGCTTTGGGCATCACAAAAGGAGCGCGGCTCATGCTCTCCACCCCTCCGGCGATCATCAAACCCGCTTCGCCTGCACGTATGGCACGGGCGGCGGTGCCTAATGCATCCATGCCAGAACCACACAGCCGGTTGATGGTGGCACCCGGAATTTCCAAGGGCAAACCCGCCAACAGGCTGGCCATGTGCGCCACATTGCGGTTGTCTTCGCCTGCTTGGTTGACGCAGCCATACAAAATATCGGTCACAGCTTGCCAATCCACCTTGGGATTACGCGCCATCAAAGCCTTCAGGGGCACTGCCGCCAAATCATCAGCGCGAACGCTGGACAAAGCGCCACCATAGCGGCCAAAAGGGGTGCGAATCGCGTCACAAATAAAAGCGTGTTTCATGCAAATCTCTGGTTAACAATACAAGCCATGTTCAATCCTTCCCAAGAAGATGTCAGGCGGTTCTTCTGCCAAGTCTATGCCAAGCAGCAAAGCGA
>RFMX01000217.1 GCA_009927495.1 Betaproteobacteria bacterium | reverse complement strand
GGTGGTGGTGTTGGCCAGTGTGGACGGCGACAAGGTGCAAATCGCAGCAGGCGTGACCGCTGACACCATGGGCCGTGTTAAAGCCGGTGAACTGGTGAACTTTGTGGCGCAGCAAGTGGGCGGCAAAGGCGGCGGCAAGCCCGACATGGCCATGGCCGGTGGCACACAGCCCGCTGGATTGGATGCGGCCTTGGCCAGCGTGCAGGGCTGGGTGGCAGAGCGGCTTTAAGCCTTTTTGAATACCAGGTCCCATACGCCGTGGCCTAGGCGCAGGCCGCGGTTTTCAAATTTGGTGAGGGGCCGGTAAGACGGCTGATCGGCAAAGCCATCGGCGCGGCTACTGGCGTTGGCCAAGCCTGCTTCAGCTTGCAACACCGCCAAGATATGTTCGGCATAGGGTTGCCAGTCGGTGGCCACATGCAAATAAGCGCCCGTCTTCATACGACCCAACAACTGCTGCACAAACGGTGCTTGAATCAGACGACGCTTGTGGTGGCGAAGCTTGTGCCACGGGTCGGGAAAAAAGACATGGACTCCGTCCAAGCTGTTGGGCGTCAGCATGTGTTCCAACACCTCTACCGCGTCGTGTTGCAGGATGCGGATATTGCCTAGGCCTTGCTCGCCCACACGTTTGAGCAAAGCGCCTACCCCAGGTTCGTGGACCTCACAACACAAAAAATCGTCCTCTGGCCGAACCGCTGCAATATGGGCAGTTGCGTCACCCATGCCAAAGCCAATTTCCATAATCAGCGGCGCGGCGCGGCCGAATACCTCGGTGGCATTCAAAGGCGTCTGCTGAAAGGGAAGAACAAACTTCGGCCCTAGCTCTGCCAAAGCCTTGGCTTGACCCGTGGTGGTGCGACCGGCGCGGGTGACAAAACTTTTGATAGTTTTGGGATGGGTGATGTGAGAGGGTGGGGCGGTCATGATGGATAAGCAGGGGCTCGGGCGATTATCTGCCCCAGACAGCTAGCCCAGCCCAATAGGTGAGGGCTTGCTCACAAGTTCCTTCAAAAGCAGGCAAGCCCAGCACAGCAGCCGCGGCATTCACCGCTGCCAGCGGGTGGTTTACATCCAAGGCCTGAGCACCGTTTTGCTTGCTGAGTTTGTCGCCATCTGCGCCTAACACCAAGGGCGTGTGCATATATATCGGCGTGGGTAAAACTAGCGCTTGTTGCAGCAGCATTTGGCGCGGTGTGTTGTCGGCCAAATCCGCGCCACGCACCACATGGGTGATGCCTTGAAATGCATCGTCGATTACCACCGCCAGTTGGTAGGCCCACAAGCCATCGGCTCGCTTGAGGACAAAGTCGCCAACATCCTGTGCCACGTTTTGCGTCTGCCTGCCAAGCCAGCGGTCTTGCCAAGTCATAGTTGTTGGCAACGCTAAATCGTTTATGACTTGTTGCACATTCAAGCGCCACGCACGGGCAGTTTTTCCCTTGAGCCCCTCGCGGCAAGTACCGGGGTAGATGACAGCGGCGTGACGCGGTCGCTGGCCATGTGCATCTTCAATGTCTTTACGCGAGCAAGCGCAAGGGTAGGCCCAGCCCCTGGCGACCAATTGGTCTAGGGCAAAACGGTAAGCCTGACCGCGTTGCGATTGGTAAAGCACTTCACCCTCGGGCACCAACCCACATTGGGCCAGTTGTTTCAAGATGATGTCATCCGCGCCAGACACGCAACGAGGCGTATCAATGTCCTCGATGCGCAAGCGCCATAGACCCCCGTGGTGACGCGCATCCAGCCAACTGGCCAGTGCCGCTACCAAAGAACCGGCGTGTAAAGGACCGGTTGGGGAGGGTGCGAAGCGACCTAGGTACATGGAATCCTCAGTAATTTCAAGGGTTTATCTGTTTTAGACACTGTAACTCATGGTAAACCCTTGGCTATGTAAATTAAGATTGACATCTATTC
>RFMX01000264.1 GCA_009927495.1 Betaproteobacteria bacterium | reverse complement strand
CCCCGTGCCCGCGCTCATGCGCTGCACGTCGCCTGGGGGAATGCCTTTGACATTGCCCATGCTGTCTTGGTGGGCCAAATTGCCCGACAACACATAGCTGATGATTTCCATGTCTTGGTGGCCGTGGGTGCCAAAACCTTTGCCTGCCGCGATGCGGTCCTCGTTGATCACGCGCAACGCCCCCCAACCCATGTGAGCAGGATCGTAGTAGCCAGCGAATGAAAAGCTGTGAAAAGACTTGAGCCAACCGTGGTCGGCATAGCCTCTGTCAAGGGATCGTCGAATAGTTTTCATACCATATCTTTTGAATAGGGTTCAGTTTACATAACCAAAGTATTCTTTTCGATGCATGAAATTGATGGCATCATTCAAATAATTTGATCAATAAGGTGTTTATGTCATCTGCCCGTGATGTTCTGACCCCCGACGCCCTCTTCATGCTCAATGCCATCGCAGAAAAAGGCAGCTTCGCGGGGCTGCCCGCGAAATAGGCGTGGTGCCCAGTGCTTTGAGTTACCGCGTACGTCAAATGGAGGAGGCGTTGGACGTGTTGCTTTTTACCCGTTCGTCGCGCCAAGCCCAACTGACCGCGGCAGGACGCGAATTGCTGAGCGAGGGCAGCCGTTTGCTGATGGACATGGACAGCATCGCACACCGCGTCAAACGGGTGGCCACCGGCTGGGAAGGCCAACTCACCATTGCGGTGGATGCCATCATTGATTTCCAGGTCATGATGGAGATGAGTCAGACGTTTTTTGCACTCAACCCGCCCACGCGGCTAAAACTTCGCAACGAGACCTTGAGCGGCACCTTGAGCGCATTGAGCTCTGGCCAAGCCGATTTGGCGGTCGGCGTGAGCTACGCCTTCAGCAACAGTCCAGGTTTGCGCTTTGCCCCACTGGGCGAAGTGGAGTTTGTTTTTGCGGTGGCACCCCAGCACCCCTTGGCGCATGTGGCGCAACCATTGAGCGACAGATTGATCCAATCCCACCGCGCGGTGGCGGTGGCTGACACGGTGCCCCAAGGGATGGGCCTGAGCTTTGGGCTGCTCGCGGGACAAGATGTGTTCACCGTGCCCACGATGCAAGCCAAGCTCGACGCGCAACTGCGCGGTTTGGGGTCGGGGTTTTTGCCATTGACCTTGGCCAAGCCCTTTATCGATCAAGGTTTGCTATGTGTGTGCGAGGTGATGCATCCTTTACGACTGGCCAGCATCAGCTACGCATGGCGGGAAAACCCCAACACCAAGGGTCAACCCGCAGGCGATAAAGCCTTGCAATGGTGGTTAGAGCAAATCAGTCACAGCACCACACGCAAAGCCTTGTTACGTCAATCACCGCAAAGCCATCAACTCGGTGTAGAGTCGGAACTATGAAAAAAATTGCTGTCATCGGTGCTGGCATGGCGGGAGTCACCGCCGCAAGAACCTTGGTCCAAGCTGGACACCTTGTCAGCGTTTTTGAAAAGAGCAAAGGTGCCGGTGGTCGCATGGCCACACGCGACACCCCCTACGGCGGGTTTGACCATGGCGCGCAGTACTTCACAGTGCGTGACGAGCGGTTCATGCGAGCGCTCAACGAGGTTCCTGGCACACAGGCTTTGTGTAAACCTTGGAGCGCCAGCTCGGTGCAGGTGCGAGACCCGCTGGGCAGAGTGATCGAAGTTCCAAAATCACCACGTGAGCTGCATTTTGTGGGCGCACCGGCCATGAACACTTTGGTCAGGCACTGGGCCTCGCCCTTGGCAGAGGCCGGCCGACTCTTTTGCAACACCAGCGTCAAAGCCCTGCACCGAAAAGGCAAGCAATGGCAGTTGGTCAGCGCTGAAGACAAGGTGCTAGGTAGCTTTGACACGGTGGTGCTGGCCATCCCAAATGTGCAAGCCGCTTATTTGTTGCGCCAGTCTGGCGCACCCGCCGCGCAATTCAAGGCCCTGGCAGCCACCGAGGCCGTGAGCGTCGCACCCTGCTGGACGCTGATGCTGGCCTTCCCCTTGGTACAACCCGGGCTTGGACAGATGGGCCCGCAATGGAATGTGGCGCAAAGCACCCATCACCGCATTGCTTGGGTGGCGCGGGAATCTTCCAAACCGGGCCGCTCACCTATTGAACGTTGGACAGTGCAAGCAAGTGCAGAATGGTCACAAGAGCATGTGCAAGACGATGAGGCGCGGGTCGAGGCGAAACTGCTCAAAGCATTTGCAGAATTAACAGGCATCAGGGCAGAGCCAGGATTTAGCCAATTGCACCTGTGGCGTTATGCCAAAACACTGCAGGCCGCAGGTCAGGCTTATTTTTGGGACGAAGAGCAACACATAGGACTGTGCGGTGACTGGCTTATCGGTCACCGCGTTGAGGACGCTTTTGTCAGCGGTTTAAGCTTGGCGCTCAGCCTAGGAGCGCCAGCCTAGAGATTTACTTTTTCTTGTAGGGCTTGTTGAACCAGTTGGCCAACATAAACAACATCACAACGATCCACATAATCAAAAGGATGTGGTGTATTTGCATGGTTTGTCTCCTAGGTTAAAAAATGATGTTGAAGGTTAACGAACTTTTTTGGCGATCAGAGGATACATGGCATAAAGGGTGATGAGCAACAAAACCACTTCAAGGCTGTACACAAAGGCATAAGCCGTTCCTGAGTCCACCACCAAAGCCATCAAGTCGCGAATGATACCGCCCAAGCCCATGGCCAAACCGGCGGCTGTGGCCTGCACAGCCCCCCAAGCTCCCAAAGCCAAGCCTGCCTGCCCAGGTGGTGCGTGGTTCATGGTGGCGGTCAAAGTGCCGTGACCAAACAGTCCTGCACCAAAGCCTATGAACAAGGTGCCTAAAGAAAACAAAAGCAAGGATGCCTGCGGTGCCGACATCAAGACAGCGGTGAATGCAGGCACACCCACCAACACACCGCCACAAGCCATGCGAAACGGGTCTGCGCCACGACCGAGAACATTCGAAGCCAAAGCAAAGCCCGTCAAACCACCAAAAGCCAGCAAGGCTGTCAATAAAGTGGTGTCAGACACCGCCAAATGCAAAATTTCCCCGCCAAAGGGTTCTAGTAACACGTCCCCCATGCTGAAAGCCACGGTGCCTAAGCCAACAGCCAACAAACGCCTGAGCGCTTGCTCACCTTGTGTAAACAGTTTGAGGGCGGCCACGAAATCAACGTCCGCTTCATGAGGGTTACCCAAGCGTTGGGTACGCGCTTCTTGCTTCCACAAAGCGGTGATATTGAGAACCAAGGTCAGCACTGCTGCACCTTGGATTGAACGAATCAAGGCACCTGGAGAAAAGTCACGCAACAAAACCCCAAAAATCAGAGAGCTCAAAATCATGCCTACCAACAGCATGAAGTACATCAAGCCAACCACTTTGGGACGCGACTCGGGCGGTGATAAATCGGTGGCCAAGGCCAAACCCGCTGTTTGTGTGGTGTGCATACCTGCCCCTACCAGCAAAAAGGCCATGCCCGCCCCCAAGTGGCCCACCCAGTCGGGGGCATGGGCGGCTTGCCCCATTCGACCTAAGACCAGCAAAGCAAAGGGCATGATGGCAAAACCACCAAACTGCAGCAAGGTACCCATCCAAATAAAGGGAACGCGACGCCAACCCAAAGCTGAACGGTGGTGATCGGAACGAAAACCGATGAGGGCTCGAAACGGCGCAAACAACAAAGGCAAGGCAATCATGACGGCCACCAAAGCGGCGGGTACTTTGAGTTCTACGATCATGACGCGGTTGAGGGTGCCAATCAGCATGGCCAGCGCCATGCCAACAGAAATTTGAAAAAGCGATAAACGTAACAGCCGGCTTAAGGGCAGCGTATCGGTGGCTGCGTCGGCGAATGGAAGAAACTTAAGGCTGACATGAAGCCATGAGCGAGAGAGTTTGGGGGAAGCACTCATGTTAAAAATGGACCGGAAAGACGTGCAATCCGGCCCATCCTAAATGAAAAAACTGAACTTAAGCCGTCGGCGTCGCAACGGTCTGTGTGACCGCAGCGGTAGCCGCACTGCCATTCAGGAATTTCTTGACCCAAGTGGTATTGAGGGTCAGCGCCAAATGCACCGAAAACGATGCAATAGCAACTGCAGCGATGAAAATAGGAATGCCCACTGAGGGCTTGACCACTGTCCAAATTTTTCCGTAGATCATGTGGTTCTCCTATTATTTCAGCCAAGGGGAATAGATATACGCAAGCAAATGCGCCAGCGCGGCAATCATTCCAAAGATTTGAGTTCCCTGGATGAGGTGCCGATGAATCTCTTCTGACTCGGCTTCTGTGAGGCCTGTTGGCCCTACTTTGTCTGACATGTTGTTATCTCCTTGAAAGATCTTCACGTCCGTGCTGAACCCGCACGAGGGTTATTCATGACCCCCATGGCCACAAATTCTTAAAAACCTTTTACTCCTAGTGTTATTCTAAATTTACAT
>RFMX01000433.1 GCA_009927495.1 Betaproteobacteria bacterium | reverse complement strand
ACGTGGGCAGTTCATCACCTCGGCGTACTCCAGCGCGGTTAAAAAACCGCTGCGAAATTCGGCCTCATGACCCGGCAAGCAAGTCGTACCTCGCACCCCTTGCTCCCAAGCGTGAGTCATACCTGCACGGTCAGTGCCGCCGGGAGGTGCGTTGAACAGCACTTGTTGCAAGCCGTTGTCGTTCAGCGCTTTGGCCAAATCGTGTGAGTCAAATTCGTAGGGAAACAAGTACTCGACGCCTTTGAAACCATCCTGGGCGGCGCTGGCAAAGCGTTCGCTGAACGACACATCGTTATATAAAAAAGACAGGTTGGCAGCAAAGTGCAGCATGGGGACTCCTTGGGTTACCAATGGGCGCCAAAGGTTTGGCGTAGTTCTTCAATCTGCGCGTCGCTCAAAGGGGAAGCAGTGCAAAGCGTTTGCAAGCGTGCGGTTTCTTCCAACTCTTCCAGCGTGGCCATGGCCTGGGCGGGGGTGTCATGCCAGACATTAGGCCCCAGCTTTGAAAGCATGACTGCATGTAAAGGCAGGGCTTGCTCGGCGTAGCGGGTGATGGTGCGAGACACCACTTTGGCAACTTCGGGGTCGCCGGGGCGGTGGTAGTCGACCAAGGGCACATGGCCTACCTTCATCACAAAGTAGGGCGTGATGGGCGGCAGCAGCTCTGCGCCAAGCGGCGAGGGCAGGGACTTATCGCGCAGGCTTAACGCCGTCAAGTTCGTGCTGTGGGTGTGGATGATGCAACGGGTGTGCGGCGACAAACCTTGCGCAGCAGCGTAAATGGCTTGGTGAAGCGACAAGGTTTTGCTGGCTCGTTGGCCACTGCGTTGGGTGCCATGGGCGTCTACAAAAGCCAGTTCTTCGGGCTGTAAGAAACCCAGACAGGCGTCGGTGGGGGTGATGAGAAATCCATCATCCAAGCGAACGCTGATATTGCCTGCGCTGGCATGCACATAGCCCCGCGCAAACAGGCTTTGACCAATGCGGCATATCTCTTCGCGAACAGCGGCGTTATCTGTGGAAAAATTCATA
>RFMX01000064.1 GCA_009927495.1 Betaproteobacteria bacterium | reverse complement strand
CCTATCCCGCTGCGAGGCATATTTCACCCAAGCCACCACAGATGCACACGCTTTCCGCCAAGCCGGCCAATCGCTTCCCAAGAATCAAACGCATGTCTAAGCCATGAGCTTGCTGCTGGGTTGCATTGCCGACGACTTCACAGGTGCCACCGATTTAGCCAACAACCTGGTACGTGCTGGCATGCGGGTGGTGCAAACCATTGGTGTGCCCACCCAGGCCCTGCCCGCCGATTGCAATGCAGTGGTCGTGGCGCTGAAATCCCGCACCATTGTCCCAGCTGATGCAGTGAAGCAGTCGCTTGAAGCTTTGGCATGGTTGCAAGATCAGCAGGTTCAGCAGGTGTATTTCAAATACTGCTCTACTTTTGACAGCTGGTACAGCGGCGATGTGCGCGGCAACATTGGCCCTGTCACCGAGGCGCTGATGGACGCACTGAACTGCCCGTTCACCATAGCCACCCCTGCTTTCCCGGACAACCAACGCACGGTGTTCAAAGGCCATTTGTTTGTGGGCGACGTATTGCTGAGCGACAGTGGCATGAAAAACCACCCGCTCACACCCATGCGCGACGCCAATTTGGTAACTGTGCTGCAAGCCCAGTGCCAACGCAAAGTGGGTTTGATTGACTTTAAAACCGTAGCGCTTGGTGCTGCTGCCGTGACCGCACGCATCGCAGAATTACAAGCCCAAGGTGTTTCCATTGCCGTGGTGGATGCCTTGTCGAATGACGATTTATATAGGCTTGGCCCCGCGTTGAAAGATATGCGTTTGCTTACGGCAGGTTCGGGTGTGGCCATTGCTTTACCCGCCAACTGGGGCATCGCACCGTCTGCCGTCAATGCGCAACTGCCCCCTGCGGTGGGTTTGAAAGCCATTGTCAGCGGCAGTTGTTCCTTGGCTACCCAAGGGCAGGTTGGGCATTTCTTGCAACAACACCCCCATCAAGCTTGGCAACTCGACCCCTTAAAGTGGGCTGCTAACGCTTCTGTGGCCGAGCTTGCCGCGCCCGTATTGCAATGGGCCCAACAGCATCTGCCACTGGGGCCGGTGTTGGTGTATTCCACCGCCGATGCAAAGCAAGTACAGGCGGTGCAAGCCCAACTGGGCCAAGCCGAAGCGGGTGAACGCATGGAACAGGTGTTGGCGCACATTGCCCAAGGCTTGGTGACCATGGGTGTGGGGCAGTTGGTAGTGGCAGGTGGTGAAACCTCGGGGGCTTGTGTGCAGGCTTTGCTGGTGACCCAAATGCACATCGGTGGGCAAATTGACCCAGGTGTTCCTTGGTGCCACGCCCACAGTCCCTCGGCCCCAGCCTCGGGTTTGCACCTGACCTTGAAGTCGGGCAACTTTGGCACACCCGACTTTTTCACCAAGGCTTTTCAAAGCCTGCACGGCCCAGTGCTTTAATTGCCCC
>RFMX01000297.1 GCA_009927495.1 Betaproteobacteria bacterium | reverse complement strand
CTGTTGTTGTTTACCACTCTGGCTACGGCCACACCCAACGCGTGGCCCAATTTGTGGCCGAGGGCGCCAAGGCGCAACTCATCGCCATTGATGCGGACGGCAACCTGAGCGACGCCGACTGGACCGCCATCAACGCCGCTGACGCCATCATCTTTGGCTCACCCACTTACATGGGTATGGCCTCTTGGCAATTCAAAAAATTTGCCGATGCCACCTCCAAGCAGTGGATGAGCGGTGCGTGGAAAGACAAAGTGGCCGGTGGTTTCACCATTTCTGCCAGCCCCAGCGGCGACAAACTGTCGACCATCCAGTACTTCATCACCTTGTCCATGCAACAAGGCATGGTGTGGGTAGGTCAGCCCGCCATGAACGACGGCAACATCAACCGCATCGGTTCCAACTCTGGCGTGATGGCACAAGTGGGCCCCACCAGCCCTGCGGCTGACATTCCCCAAGGTGACTTGGACACTGCCAAAGCATACGGCCAACGAGTGGCCCACGTGGCGGCTAAATTGCACGGTTGATTTTTCATTGACCGCTTCAAACCGCTTGGCGCGAAAGTGCCAAGCGGCTTTTTTTTGGGGAGTTGGGTTAGTATGAAGCCATGAAGATTTTGAGCATACTGCCATGGGCAGATTGGTTGGTGCTGGTGTTTTTTGGACTGGTGTGGATTGGCTATGCCCAATTTGCCAGCCGCTGGTCGCTCCAACGTCCCTCTATCTTGGCCGCCACCAACCGTTTTCGACTGCGCTGGATCAAGGTTTCGCTCACCCGCGACCCGCGGGTGCTGGACGGCATCATCACCCAGACCTTGTCGAACACACCGGCGTTTTTTTCGTCCACCACCATACTGATCATGGGCGGTTTGCTCGCCCTCATGGGGACCACCGACAAAGCCGCCGAGTTGGTGCGGGAAATTCCTTTTTCACAGGCCACCCCTATCTTGGTGTTTGAGTTCAAGATACTGGTGTTGATCGCCATTTTTGTGTATGCCTTTTTCCGTTTTTCGTGGTCGATGCGGCAGTACACATTCGTGGCTCTGATGATCGGTGCACTGCCTTCACCCGAGTTTTTTGCGGCGCAACCTGACAAGGAAGACGATTACGCTCAACGCGTGTCCGCCATGACGGGGCTGGCAGCTGAAACCTTCAATGATGGCTTGAGGGCGTATTACTTTTCGTTTGCGGTGATGGGTTGGTTTTTCTCACCCATGGCGTTTGTGCTGACCACCTTATTGATCGTGGCGATTTTGTACAATCGCGAATTCCGCTCAGATGTGCTGGGTGTGCTCAACGACGGAAATTAAGAGAAATTCAGGCTCACGATATAAGCACTGAATTCCATGGCGTTTCTTTAGGTGGTGGAAATGCCCAACTTACCCAGCAAGGCCTGATCTTTTTGCCAATCTGGGTTGCCTGTGGTGAGCAATTTATCGCCATAAAAAATGGAATTGGCACCAGCCATGAAACACAAGGCTTGTATGGCTTCACCCATTTGCTGCCGCCCAGCCGACAAACGCACACGTGCTTTGGGCATGGTGATGCGAGCAACGGCAATAGTGCGAACGAACTCCAGCAAGTCAAGGGATTCAGTGCCATGTAACGGTGTTCCTTCAACTTGAACCAAGTTGTTGATAGGCACGGACTCAGGGTAGGGTGTCAAGTTGGCGAGTTGGTGGACCAGACCAGCGCGTTGTGAGCGGCTTTCGCCCATGCCAACGATGCCACCGCTGCAGACATGCATGCCTGCTGAACGTACATGGGCCAGGTATCAAGACGTTCTTGGTAGTCCCGCGTGGTGATGATGTCGCCATACAACTCTGGCGCTGTGTCTAGGTTGTGGTTGTAATAGTCCAAGCCGGAATGCTTCAACATGCCCGCTTGGGATTCAGTCAGCATGCCCAGCGTGCAGCAGGCCTCCATACCCAGCGATTTGACCGTGCGAACCAGTTCGGCAACTTTTTCTACATCACGGTCTTTGGGTTCACGCCAGGCCGCGCCCATGCAAAAACGGCTTGCGCCATTCTTTTGGGCTTCTAGTGCGGCGGCTTTGACCTCTTCCACATCCAGCAATTTGGAAGCTTCAACACCCGTGTTGTAGTGAACAGACTGGGGGCAGTAGCCGCAGTCTTCAGGGCAACCACCGGTTTTGATCGACAACAGCGTGGAGAGCTGGACTTCGTTCGGATTGAAATGTTCACGGTGCACTTTTTGAGCCTGGAACATCAAGTCGCTGAAGGGCAAATTGAACAATGCTTCTATCGACTGTCGACTCCACACTTCAACAGAATTTTCTGAGGGTTTGGCGGGCTTGAGGAAATGAAGAGTCTGTACTTGCTGAGTCACTGCAGTAGGCATAATTGAGAAAAAATTGATTGAATGATGTGAATATAGCAACAAAAAATTTTACGTATCCACAAGAGGTTTAATCTGAGTACGCTTTCTTCGCAATGGGTGCAACGCAGCCTGCACAGTGTCTGGCATCCATGTACACAAATGCAACATCACGAGACAGTGCCTTTGGTGGCCGTTCAACGCGGCAGCGGTCCTTGGCTTTATGACCATGATGGCAACCGTTATCTCGACGCCATCAGCTCTTGGTGGGTCAACCTGTTTGGCCACGCCAACCCCCGCATCAACGGTGCATTGAAACAGCAACTCGACACCTTGGAGCATGCCATGCTCGCTGGTTTCACCCATGAGCCTGTGGTGTTGTTGTCCGAGAAGCTCTCGGCCTTAACTGATGGTGCATTGGGACATTGTTTTTATGCATCAGACGGCTCTTCTGCGGTTGAAATTGCCCTCAAGATGAGTTTCCATAGTTGGCGCAACCAAGGCCTTGGCAGCAAACAGGAGTTTGTCTGTTTGAAAGGTGGTTATCACGGAGAAACGGTGGGTGCGCTGGGTGTGACTGATGTGCCTATCTTTCGCGACGCCTATGACGCATTGCTAAAGCCTGCCCACACACTCATGTCGCCAGATGCCAGGCAGTCCATCGAGGGTGAATCTGCAGACCAAGTGGCGCTGCGAGCGGCCAAAGAACTTGAAACCCTGCTTTTGGAGCGGGCCGAGCATATCAGTGCCGTCATCATTGAGCCCTTGGTGCAATGCGCCGGTGGTATGGCCATGCACAGCCCTGTTTATATTCAGGAGGTTCGACGCTTATGTACTGCCTTCAATGTGCATTTCATTGCTGATGAAATCGCGGTGGGCTGTGGTCGAACTGGGCGTTTTTTTGCTTGCCAGCATGCAGGTGTATGGCCTGATTTTTTATGTCTGTCTAAAGGCATCAGCGGAGGGTATTTGCCCTTGTCATTGGTCATGACACGCAACGATGTCTATGCTTCTTTTTACAGTGACAGCATAGCGCGTGGCTTCTTGCATTCGCATTCCTACACGGGTAACCCATTGGCTTGTCGTGCTGCATTGGCTACGCTGGAGATTTTCGAGCAAGACGATGTGCTTGTTCAAAACAGAGTGCTCGCAAAACGTATCAGCAACGAACTTGCACCCTTGGCCGCCCATGAGATGGTTAGTCACTTTCGCCAGCAAGGCATGGTGTGGGCTTTCGATGCGAAGGTTGAAGACACAAAGCTTGCTGCCACTTTCTCGCGGCGCTTCTTTGCCAGCGCTTTGAAACATGAATTGCTGTTGCGACCCATTGGTACAACTGTGTATCTGATGCCGCCCTATGTATTGAGCGATTCAGACGCTGGTTTTTTGGCCGAGCGTTTGCAAACCGTTTTTGATGAAGTCATCCGCGCATGATCTTTTCTGAACTGGATGCATTGGCATCAAAACTGTCGGCGTTGGAGACGCAAGGCTTGCGTCGGGAAAGGCGTACTGTGGAGTCCGTCTCGCTAGGGCATATGGTGGTGGACAGCCAACGGTTACTGACCTTCAACAGCAATGATTACTTAGGCTTGGCCTCACATCCACAGGTCGTCGAGGCCCTTAAGGAGGGCGCATCTTTGTATGGTGCAGGTAGCGGTGCATCGCATTTGATCAGTGGCCATTCACAAGCACATGATCGACTGGAAGAATTGCTGGCCACATTTTTTTTGTCGCATCTGCCCTCTGCCAGAGCGCTGTATTTCAGCAGCGGTTATATGGCGAACTTGGGTGTGCTGACCGCATTGGCGGGTACTGCCTCAGGCGACATCAGCTTTTTTTCGGACCAATTGAATCATGCATCCTTGATTGATGGCATACGCCTGACCCGTGACCCTTTCCAAATTTATAACCACGCAGATATTGCTGATTTATCGCTGAAACTGTCTGCTTGTCAAAGCGGCACCAAGGTGGTGGTGACGGATGGGGTGTTCAGCATGGATGGCGACATCGCACCAATGCCAGAACTGCTTCGTTTGTGCGAGCAACACGGCGCATGGTTGCTGGTGGATGATGCACATGGGTTTGGTGTTTTAGGCGATACCGGTGCTGGCGTGTTGGAGCATTTCAATTTGAGTTCTCCTCAATTGATCTACATGGGCACCCTTGGCAAAGCTGCTGGCGTGTCTGGCGCGTTTGTTGCTGCGCATGCACACTTCATTGAATGGCTGGTGCAACGATCACGTCCCTATATTTACACCACGGCGGCAGTTCCAGCACTGGCGCATGCGCTGTTGACCAGCTTGCGCATCATTCGCGGCGAAGAGGGCCAAAGACGACGATTGCATTTGACATCATTGATTCAACAACTGTCGACTGCGCCTGTTCCTGCTTCTTGGAAGCGCATGGATTCAATGACGCCGATTCAACCCATGGTGTTGGGCAGCAATGCGCAGGTGTTGAAGGCCTCTGCAGAATTGAATCAGCAAGGTATTTGGATCAGCGCGATCCGTGCGCCAACTGTCCCCGTCAACACCGCCAGATTGCGAATCACCTTGTCGGCCGCTCATACCTCGCAAGACGTTGACCAATTGGTACAGGCCATTTCGAGTACTGCTCAATCATGAATCAACCATTGCCTCTGCATCCCTTTTCCTGTTTTGTCACCGGTACCGATACAGAGATCGGCAAGACCTTGGTGGCGTCTGCGTTGGTATACCTTCAGGCGCAACGTGGCCATCGTGTGGCTGCAATGAAGCCTGTGGCTGCCGGTACAGAGTGGCGCAATGAGCGCTGGTGCAATGAAGATGTGGACCATCTTGCAGCATGCGTTTCTGTCTCACTGCCTCAGCAGCTGACTACGCCTTATTTATTCAAAGCAGCTGCAGCGCCACATATCGCTGCTGGTTTGGAAAACATACGGATAGAACGCTCACACCTACTGAGTTGTTATGAGCAGGTCAAGTCGCAAGCAGATGCCTTGGTGGTCGAAGGTGTGGGTGGGTTTTGCGTTCCATTGAATGACAGCTATGACACTGCAGACATGGCCAAAGATATGAACTTACCAGTGGTGCTGGTGGTTGGAATGCGTTTGGGTTGCATTAATCAGGCCTTGTTGACTTCCGAAGCGCTCGCCTCAAGAGGCTTGAAGCTCATGGGGTGGGTGGCCAACAGCGTAGACAAGCACATGTTGTACGCGCAGGAAAATATTGAAGCCATTGCGCAAAGAATCAATGCACCGTTATTGGGGTCCATTCCCCGACTGGAAGTGGCCAATGCAGCCTCAGCAGCGACTTTTTTTAAACCCTGAAGAAGCAAAGAATTCGGATGCTTAGATGAATTCCAGGCTCAACACAAACCTAAAAACTATCAATGGGCTAGCTTCAAACCATTGATTTTCATCAGCAGATAGATATGTTGAAGTTCGGCTTTTTCACAGTCGGGTGCCCCCACCCAACGCGCCAAAGCAGAAGCTGGAATGTGAGTTCGCTTTCCCTCTAAGTCAACTTCCACACGGAAATAACAGGGTTCCAATTCATGAAAAGCAATGACCGTTCCCCAGCGCCCAATATGCCAAGGCTTACGGATCACAACCACTTGATCGCCAGGACGGGCAAGCAAATCCAGGTTGTCCTCAAAGGCTTGCTGGATTTCCACACTGGAGGTTTTGGCGCTTGCTTTTGCAAAATTGTTAGCAAATTCAATAAATTGTTCAGCATTCATACCTCAATGTTCGGCTTGAGATGGCATTTTCTTGAGTGTTTCTTTGTGCAAAGGCGATAAATCGGGGTTCACCCCCCGGCGCTCATCAAACACAAAGCAGTTGCCGCTGTAATGGGCGCTGCCCACCTCTTCAAAGTATTTGAGAATTCCGCCTTCTAACTGGTAGACCGTCTCTAAGCCCTGTTCCCGTAAGTAAATCGCTGCTTTTTCGCAGCGTATGCCGCCGGTGCAAAAACTCACCACGGTTTTGCCTTGTAGATCACCTAAATGTTGACTGGCAGCAGCGGGAAACTCGCTGAACTTGTCGATGCGCCAGTCCAGTGCACCCACAAAACTGCCTTCGTCCACCTCAAAGGCGTTGCGCGTGTCCAGCGTCACCACAGGGCGGCCTTGGTCATCATGGCCATCGTCCAACCAGCGTTTCAAGGTGGCTGCAGCCACCGCAGGAGCCCGGCCGGTTTGCGGCTGAATCGCGGGGTGGTTCATGCGGATGATTTCGTTTTTCACCTTCACCAGCAGCTTGCGAAACGGTTGGGTAGCCGACCAGCTTTCTTTGGGCGTGATGCTGGCTAAGCGGGGATCTTGCTGCAACCAAGACACAAAGTTCCGCACCGCTTGAGCGGGACCTGCCAAAAACAGGTTGATGCCTTCTTCGGCAATCAACACCGTGCCTTTCAGAGAGTGTGCGCTGGCTTGTGCATGGCAAGCCTCACGCAAGGCCGCTGTGTCGCTGATTTCAGTGAACTGGTAGGCCGAGATATTTAAAACAGGTAACGCAGGGTTCACCGCTTCCTCATCCAAGCCAAGCCTGCCGAGGTGCCTGATGCCCCCAGTGCGGGGCGGTATTCACAGCCCACCCAGCCTTGCCAATGGTTGGCGGCGATAACCTCTTCCATCACTTTGAACACCGTGTCGTAGTGCAATTCACCGGTATCGGGTTCGTGGCGCTGAGGCACACCTGCGATTTGGAAATGCCCCACTTGGCCCCTGGGGAGGTAGTGGCGGATTTTTTTCTCCACATCGCCTTCGACGATTTGGCAGTGGTAAAGATCGAACTGCACTTTCAAATTAGGCATGCCCACCTCTTTAACGATAGCGTGGGCATCGTCTTGGCGGTTCAAAAAGAAGTGCGGAATATCGCGTGTGTTAATGGGTTCAATCAACACATCACGCCCAGCGCCTTGGGCTTGCTCGCAGGCCCAACGCAGGTTGCTGATGTAGGTGTCGCGCAAAGGGCCGGGCGTGCGGGCATAGGGGCCACTGGTGCTGAGATCGGGGGGCAAGCTACTTGCCACCCGCAACTCGGCCGGCACCAAGCCTGCCATCACATGGAT
>RFMX01000086.1 GCA_009927495.1 Betaproteobacteria bacterium | reverse complement strand
AGCAGGGTGCGGAAAAACGGCCATTGCTTGTCCATGCGGCGCAGCAAGGCCAGTGCCTGTGTACGCGACAACGTGGGATGGTGGCCTAAGAAACTGTTGCACCGCGGTGCCAAAACCCAACCAGCCGGGCAGGGTCAGGCGACACTGGCCCCAACTGAACCCCCAAGGAATAGCACGCAGGTCCTCGATGCGTTGCGAGGCTTTGCGCGAAGCGGGCCGCGAACCAATGTTCAGCGCGGCAATTTCACGCAACGGCGTGGCTTCGAAAAAGTAATCGGTGAAACCGGGCGTTTCGTAAACCAAATGCCGATAAGCTTTGAAGCTGTGCGCAGACAAACTTTCAGCCGCTTCCATGAAAGCGCGTGGCGCGGCTTTTTGGGTTTGCAGCAAAGTGGCCTCCAAGGTGGCGGCCACCAAGGTTTCCAAATTGCGTCGTCCTAAAGCAGGGTTGGCGTATTTGGAATTGATCACTTCCCCTTGCTCGGTGAGGCGGATTTGCCCACGCACCGTGCCGGGGGGTTGCGCCAAAATGGCGTCGTAGCTTGGGCCACCGCCACGACCCACGGTGCCGCCTCGGCCATGAAACAAACGCAAAGTGATGCCATGTTCTTTTTCCAAAGTCTGGAACACATTCACCAAGGCCAACTCGGCTTGGTAAAGCGACCAGTTGCTGGTGAAGATGCCACCATCTTTGTTGCTGTCCGAGTAGCCCAGCATGATGTCTTGCTCGCTACCACTGCGCTTCACCATGGCTGCAATGCCTGGCAAGGCGTAAAAGCTGCGCATGATTTGCGGCGCTTGTTGCAGGTCTTCAATCGTTTCAAACAGGGGCGACACAATCAATTCAGCCTTGGCCTCACCTTTCAAAGTGCCGTGCAGCAAGCCTGTTTCTTTTTGCAGCACCAGCACTTCCAGCAAATCGCTCACGCTTTCGGTGTGGCTGATGATGGCGTGGCGAATCGCGTTTGAGCCGAAGTCATGGCGAATCTGCTTAGCGGTTTCAAAGATGCGCAACTCGGACATGCTTTGGGCGCTGTAGTGATGGTTGGGAATGCGCAAGGGTCGCAGGTCGTTCAAGGTTTGCAGCAACAGTGATTGACGCGCCGCCTCGTCCAGTTTGGCGTAATGCGCTTCGATGCCAGCTACGTTGAGCAACTCTGCCACCACCCATTCATGTTGGTCCGAGCTTTGTCTCAAATCGACCGTCGCCAGATGAAAACCAAACACCTGCACCGCACGTATCAGGGGCGCAGCCGCGGCACAGCCAAGGTCTGCGCGTGCTGAGCGGTCAAGGCTTCGTTCAAGGTGCGTAAATCGGCCAGCAAGCTGGCAGCATCTGGGTAGGGTTGCTGTGGCGGGAGGGCATGGCGCGCCGCTTCTTTCCCTGTCAAATGCAACAGCGTGGCAGCCAATCGTGCATATATAAAGGTCAAACTTCGGCGGTAAGGCTCGTCTTGTCGATGCGCATTGGTGTCGGGCGATGAAGCGGCCAAGGCTTGCAATGCAGGGGGCACACCGACCAGCATGGCCGAGGTGGATAACTCGCTGCCCAGCGAATGGATTTCTGTCAGGTAATGGCGCAACGCCACCTCGCTTTGGCGCTG
>RFMX01000088.1 GCA_009927495.1 Betaproteobacteria bacterium | reverse complement strand
CGAAACCTTGGGAATTAGGCTTTTTTATGCGCCAGTGCGTAATCGATAGCGTTTTGCACAGTGGTGATTTTTTCAGCGTCTTCATCTGGAATTTCAATACCAAACTCATCTTCCAGTGCCATCACCAGTTCCACGGTGTCCAAGGAGTCAGCGCCCAGATCGGCCACAAAGGCTTTTTCATTGGTGACTTGTGACTCTTCCACGCCGAGTTGCTCGGCAATGATTTTTTTGACACGTGATTCAATATCGCTCATGTTTCCCTCAGAGGGTTGGTTAGAAGTCCACGATTTTAGCCGCGCGGACGAAACGGCTTGCTAATGGCTTATACCAAGGTATCAGGCCATGAACATCCCGCCATTGACGTGAATCTCTTGCCCGGAGATGTAAGAAGCCTGCGCACTGGCCAAAAAAGCCACGGCGTGGGCTACATCTTCGGGTTTTCCGAGGTGGCCCAAGGGAATTTGGGCCAGCAAGGCTTGTTGTTGTTCGGGCGGCAGACCGGCCGTCATGTCGGTGTCGATGAAGCCGGGCGCCACGCAATTGACCGTGATGTGACGACTGCCAAGTTCTCGCGCCAGGGCGCGGGTCATGCCGGCCACGCCCGCTTTGGCGGCAGCGTAGTTGGCTTGACCGGGGTTGCCCGAGGCGCCCACCACGCTGGTGATGTTGATGATGCGGCCATAGCGCTGCTTCATCATGGGTTTCATGACCGCACGGCTCAAGCGAAACACCGCTTTGAGGTTGGTATCGATGACCGCGTCCCAGTCGTCGTCTTTCATGCGCATGGCCAAGGTGTCGCGGGTGATGCCAGCGTTGTTGACCAGCACATGCAAACCGCCAGAGGTTTTGACCATGCTGTCCACCAAAGCCTGCACTTGCTCGGCGTCGTTGACTTGCAGGCAAGCGCCTTGGCAACCGGCAAACGCCGACAGCTGCTCGCTGATGCGGGCCGCCCCTTCAGGGGTGGTGGCGGTGCCGGTGACGTGAAAGCCTTGCTGCGCCAAGGTCAGTGCAATCGAGGCGCCAATGCCGCGTGAGGCGCCGGTGACCAAAGCGATGCGAGGGGTGGTGTCGGAAGTGGTCATGGTTCTCAAGAAAGAAGGGCTTGCACCTGCGCCAAAGTGGCAGGGTCATACAAAGGGGCGGCTTGCAAGCTGGCCTCGATGCGTGGCGTCATGCCGGCCAGCACTTTGCCGGGGCCGCATTCCACCACATGGGTGACGCCGCGCTGCTGCATGGCGCGAATGATGTCCACCCAGCGCACCGGCCCAAAAGCTTGGCGGTACAGGGCGTCTCGGATGTCTTCTGCGCCGCTGGGGCTGGCCACATCGATGTTGTTGACCAAGGGGATGCTGGGCGGGTGGAAATCCACCGAAGCCAAGGCCACGCGCAGTCGCTCGGCGGCCGGCTTCATCAAGGCGCAGTGAAACGGTGCGGACACCGGCAACGGCAAGGTGCGCTTGGCACCGGCGGCCTTGAGCAGTTCGCAGGCTTTGTCCACAGCGGCTTTGCTGCCAGAAATCACGGTTTGACCGGGGTCGTTGAAGTTGGCGGCTTGCACCACCTCGGCACTGCCCGCGCCGAAGCTGTCTTGCGCTTCCTTGCAAATCGCATTGACTTTGTCTGAGGGCAAGCCCAACACCGCCGCCATGGCACCGGTGCCGACTGGCACCGCCTCTTGCATGGCTTGGGCACGCAGCCGCACCAAAGGCACGGCTTGGGCCAAGCTGAGCACACCACTGGCAACCAACGCCGAGTACTCGCCCAGCGAATGCCCCGCTACAAACGCAGGTGCTGCGCCACCTTCGGCACGCCAAACACGGTAAGCAGCCACCGCGGCCACCAACATCACCGGTTGGGTATTGGTGGTGAGCGCCAAATCTTCTTTGGGGCCAGCGTGAATGAGTGCACCCAGGTCTTGGCCCAGCGCCGCACTGGCCTCGGCCAAGGTGTCGCGCACCACAGGGTGGTCACCCCAAGCGTCCAACATGCCCACCGACTGTGAGCCCTGACCAGGAAAAACAAAAGCAAATGTCGTCATATCAACAGCGGAAAAGTACCGAGCCCCAAGCGAAACCACCGCCCACGCCCTCGAGCATGACCAACTGGCCAGCTTGCAGTTTGCCAGACCGCACACCCGCGTCCAGCGCCAAGGGGATGGAAGCGGCCGAGGTATTGCCATGCTCGGCCACGGTCAGCAAGACTTTTTCCATGGGAAGTTTGAGTTTTTTGGCCGTGCTTTGGATGATGCGGATATTGGCTTGGTGGGGTACTAACCAATCGAGGTCGGCCTCGGTCACACCGGCTTTGTCCAGCACCGCACGGGCCGTGCTTTCCAGCACGCCCACGGCCAGCTTGAACACGCCTTGGCCGTCCATTTTCAACACCGGATCGCCCAAAATATGGCCGTTTTGCACATGCCCTGGCACGCACAACAGACCCACATGCTTG
>RFMX01000269.1 GCA_009927495.1 Betaproteobacteria bacterium | reverse complement strand
GTGGTGCACTGGCATACTGCCCACAACCTCAAGCCTTTGGAATTTTGACCATGACCCCCGAGAACTCTCCCCTTAACGACGCACCCGCGAATGACAAAACCCCTGGTGAAACTGGTTGGGAGAGGCAAGCACTCGAGCGATTGGTGATGGCGCAAATCGCCGAGCAGCGCGCCGCCCGACGTTGGCGCATTGGGTTTCGCTTCTTGTGGCTGGCTTTGGCAGGTGCGCTGCTTTGGTACAGCTTTCACCACAACAAGGCGGCCACCTCGGCCAACCCGTCCTCACACACTGCATTGATTGAAATCAAGGGCGAGATCGATAGCGAAGCCAATGCCAACGCCGATGCCATCATGACCTCGTTGCGCAGCGCCTTCGAAGACGAGGGCGCGCAAGCAGTCGTGTTGTTGATCAACTCCCCTGGCGGCAGCCCGGTACAAGCGGGCATGATCAACGATGAAATCCGCCGCCTCAAAGCCTTGCACCAAAAACCGGTATATGCGGTGGTTGAAGAAACCTGCGCCTCTGCGGCTTACTACATTGCGGTCAGTGCGGACAAAATCTTTGTCGACAAAGCCAGCATCGTCGGCAGTATTGGGGTTTTAATGGACGGCTTTGGCTTTACCGGATTGATGGACAAATTAGGTGTGGAGCGTCGCTTGTTGACCGCGGGTGAAAACAAGGGCTTTTTAGATCCTTTCACCCCCCAGTCCAAACAACACCGCTCTTATGCGCTAAGCATGCTTACCGAAATTCATCAGCAGTTCATCAAGGTGGTGCGTGAAGGGCGAGGGGACCGCTTAAAGGAAACGCCCGAAACCTTCAGTGGTTTGTTTTGGAGCGGACAAAAAGCCATTGAACTGGGCTTGGCTGACGGCTACGGAACGTTGGACAGCGTGGCGCGTGACGTGGTGAAAGCCGAAGATATTGTGGATTACACCCGCCAAGACAACGTGGCCGAACGCTTAGCCAAGCGCTTTGGTGCTGCTTTTGGTGAAACGGTGGTCAAGGCGTCGCTGAATTTGGTGCCGCATTTGCGCTAAGCACTTCAAGCCATTTAAGGTCCAAAGGCAAACACCACTGGCGTGTGTTTGTCCAAGCTTGGGTTAAGGCGTTTCCAATCCGCCACCCGCAGGCTTTGAATCTGCATCTGCGGCAAGGTCAGCCCGCTGCAAACCGCCAAGCGGGTGTTGTCTTTCAAGTTGCTTAGCAACGCGGCCAGCACAGCGGCATTGCGGTAAGGCGTTTCAATCAAGATTTGGGTTTGACCCGTTTGCAACGCCAGCTTCTCAAGCGTGACAAGGTGTTGGTTGCGTTGTGTACTGTCTTGCGACACATAGCCCACAAAAGCGAATGACTGGCCATTGAGCCCACTGGCGGCCAAGGCCAAGACCAAAGAGCAGGGCCCCACCAGCGGCACCACAGCCAAACCCAAGTCATGCGCTGCACGTACCAAGGAAGAACCAGGGTCGGCCACCGCGGGCATACCAGCTTCACTCAGCAAGCCAATGTCGTGGCCTTGCAGCGCTGCTTGCAACAAAGCCTTGGCATCCCAAGGGGTGCCGTGGTCGCCTTTTTTGTGAACCTCGCGTGGCAATTCCACAATGGTTTGCGCTTGCAAAACGGTGCCCAGAGGCCTTTGCGCGTCGATACGTTTGAGCAAAGCACGGGCGGACTTGGCGTTTTCACACACCCAATGCGACAAACCCGCCGCCACTTCCATGGTGTGCAGGGGCAGCACCCAGTCCAGCGCCACTTGGGTGTTGCAATGAAAGTCCAGTGGTGCGGGTACCAAATACAAAGTACCTAGGCGATCAGTCATACAAGGGCAGTCCAGCAGCGCGCAGCAAGCGGCAGGTGAGGATCAGCGGCAAGCCTACCAAGGCGGTGGGGTCGTGGTTGTCGATGCGATCGAGCAAGGCAATACCCAGGCCCTCGCTTTTGGCACTGCCCGCACAGTCATAAGGCGTTTCAGCATGCAAATAGTCTTGCAAGGCCTGGTCGCTGAAGTCACGAAACAGCACCTGCACCTGCGCCAAGTCGCTTTGCACAAAGCCCGTGGCCAGGCAAACCACCGACACCGCAGTTTGAAAGACCACGGTTTGTCCGCGCATACGTGTCAATTGCTTGACCGCATTGGCATGGTTGCCCGGTTTGCCTAAAGGCTCGCCGTTCAAATCAGCCACTTGGTCCGAACCAATCACGATGGCTTGCGGAAAACGCTGAGCCACCGCCTGCGCCTTGGCCAATGCCAGTCGCTGCGCCAATGCCACGGTCGTTTCGTTGGCAAAGGGGGTTTCGTCCACTTCAGGCCGCTGCACCTCAAATGGGATGCGCAAGCGCTGCAGCAGTTCGCGCCGATAGGGCGAGGTCGAACCCAAGATCAGGGCGCGGGGGGAGGGTGAATCAGGCATGAGGAGGATTCTCTTACACTGACCCGCATGAAAACCTCGGACACGCTTTTGTCGCTCGAACTTCAGCCTTGGGCGATGGCAGGTGGCGCAACGGCCCAGAGTACACCGCTTGCGACGTTGTCGCGGGTGGCGCAGGCTTGTTTACCGCCTGCCCAGGAGCAGTCGCCGGTCTGTGAGTGGCAGTTGCAAAGCCAACTTCGCCACCCCGATACCCTCAAGCAACTGTGGCTTCACCTGAAAGCAAGCCTGTCGGTGGCGCAAACCTGTCAGCGTTGCCTCTTGCCGATGCAGGTAGATTTGAGGGTGGACAGGCATTTCCGGTTTGTGGCCGACGAGGCCACCGCCTTGGCTGAGGATGACGATTGCGAGGAAGATTTGCTGTCGCCTGCACCTGAGTTAACCCTGCAAACCTTGCTGGAAGACGAGTTGCTGCTGGCCATGCCCCTGATTCCCCGCCACACCACCTGCGACAAGCCTCTACCGCAGTCGCCGGACCAAGATTTGCCCCATCCATTTGCAGCTTTGGCTGGCTTGAAGCTCGGCAAACAGTGAAAAACCCAGTTTCCGCTATAATCTTTGATTCTTTGCAGCAGGTTAGTTGCCTGATTGCACAACCTCTTAGACCTTCAGGAGCCTGTCATGGCTGTCCAGCAAAACAAAAAATCGCCGTCCAAACGCGGCATGCACCGTTCACACAACGCACTCAATGTGCCTGGTTTGGCCTTAGAGCCCACCACTGGCGAGGTGCATTTGCGCCATCACATCAGCCCCACCGGCTTTTACCGCGGTCGCAAAGTGCTCAAAACCAAGTCCGAAGCCTGAACCAGGTTTCGTTGAAAAGCCCGTCGCACATCGCATGGCGCGGGCTTTTTGCATTGCACGCTAGATTATTCAAACAGGTGAATCAACGGTGGTGACCTTGGCCGTCGACTGCATGGGTGGGGACCATGGCCCGTCTGTCACTTTGTTGGCCTGCAAGCAATTCCTGCAAGCCCACCCAGACGCCCAGTTATTGTTGGTCGGCCTGCCACAGGCTTTAGACCATTTTCACCACCCCCGCGCCAGTGTTGTCTCTGCCACCGAGGTGGTGACCATGGATGACCCCCTCGAAGTCGCCTTGCGGCGCAAAAAAGACTCCTCCATGCGTGTCGCCATCGAGCAAGTGCGTGATGGTAAGGCGGATGCAGCCATATCTGCAGGCAATACCGGTGCCTTGATGGCCATTGCCCGCTATGTGCTGAAAACCCTCGAAGGCATTGACCGCCCCGCCATTGCAGGACAGTTCCCCAATGCCAAGGGTGGCGCCACTACCATGCTGGATATGGGTGCGAATGTGGATTGCAGTCCACAGCATTTGTTGCAATTTGCCTTGATGGGAACGGCTTTGGTATCTGTGCTCAATGGCGATGAAAATCCCACAGTAGGCTTGCTCAATATCGGCGAAGAGGACATTAAAGGCGGCGAAAATACCAAAAAAACTGCTGAATTGTTGCGATCTGCTGCTAAAAGTGGCGATTTGAATTTTTACGGCAATGTCGAAGGCGATGATATTTTCCATGGCACCGTCGATATCGTGGTGTGCGATGGATTTGTCGGCAATGTGGCTTTAAAAGCCAGCGAAGGCCTAGCCAGCATGGTGGGGGGCTTCTTGAAAAAGAGCTTTTCTGTCAACATCTTCACGAAAATTGCCGGCATCATCGCTTATCCTGCGCTAAGTGGTTTTAAGAAACTGGTTGACCACAGGCGTCACAATGGCGCGGCCTTGCTGGGTTTGCGCGGTTTGGTGTTCAAAAGCCACGGATCTGCTGATGCTTTGGCGTTTGAGGTGGCCTTGAGCCGTGCGTATGATGCCGCCCATCACCAATTGCTGGCGCGTGTGGAGCGCCGACTGGCCCATGCCGCACCTTTGCTGGCAGCAGCCATGGCAGCAGAAACCATCGCCTGACGCTTTGACATGACTGTTTATTCCCGTATTGCCGGTACAGGCTCCTATCTTCCCCCGCACCGTTTGAGCAACGCCGACTTGGTCGCCCAACTCGCCGCCGATGGGGTGGAAAGCTCCGACGAATGGATCGTCGAGCGCACCGGCATTGGTGCCAGGTATTTCGCTGCGGATGGGGTTTACAGCAGCGATTTGGCCTTTGAGGCCTGCAAAAAAGCTTTGCAAGCGGCGGGCAAGCGGCCCCAAGACATCGACCTCATCATCGTCGCCACCTCCACGCCCGACATGGTGTTCCCCTCCACCGCTTGCATCTTGCAGCACAAATTGGCGCAGCTTGACGCTGATGCGGCGGGCATCGCGGGAGCGCCCGCGTTTGATGTGCAAGCGGTTTGCGCCGGTTTTATATATGCGCTCAGCGTGGCCGACGCCATGATCCGCGCCGGCAACGCCCGCCGTGCTTTGGTGGTGGGTTCAGAAGTGTTTTCCCGTTTGCTGGACTTCAAAGACCGCACCACCTGCGTGTTGTTTGGCGATGGCGCAGGCGCCGTGGTGCTGGAAGCCTCTGACAAGCCCGGCATTTTGGCCACCGACATCCACGCCGACGG
>RFMX01000194.1 GCA_009927495.1 Betaproteobacteria bacterium | reverse complement strand
CTTAAAGCTGTGGACCGCCATCGATGGCGCCAGTGGCGCCAAAGGCGCTTTCCTGATTTACCAAGAGTCCAGCTTGGTGATCCGCGCCATCCGCGACTACTTCAATAATGACATCGGCGACATCCTGATCGACACCGATGACATCTACGACCAAGCGCAGCAGTTCATGGCCCACGTCATGCCCGAGCATGCTGCCCGTGTGAAGCGCTACCGCGATGAAACTCCCTTGTTCAGCCGCTTCCAAATCGAGCATCAAATTGAATCGGCCTATGCCCGCACAGTCAACCTGCCTTCTGGCGGCGCGATTGTGATTGACCACACCGAAGCCTTGGTGTCGGTGGACGTCAACTCAGCGCGAGCCATCAAAGGCGGCGACATCGAAGAAACCGCCACCCGCACCAACCTCGAAGCCGCCGACGAAGTGGCCCGCCAAATGCGTTTACGCGACTTGGGCGGCTTGATCGTCATTGACTTCATCGACATGGACGAGTCAAAAAACCGCCGCGAAGTCGAAAACCGCTTACGCGACGCCCTTCGCCAAGACCGCGCCCGCGTGCAGTTCGGCACCATCAGCAAATTTGGTTTGATGGAAATGAGCCGCCAGCGCCTGCGCCCCGCTTTGAGCGAGGGCGCTTCCATCCCTTGCCCACGCTGTGGCGGCTCAGGCCATGTGCGCGACACGGAAAGCTCGGCGTTGCAAATTTTGCGCATCATCCAAGAGGAGTCCATGAAGGACAACACGGCGGCGGTTCACGCCCAAGTGCCTGTGGAAGTGGCTTCTTTCTTGTTGAATGAGAAACGCTCTGAAATTGCCAAAATTGAGATCCAACAACGCACCAATGTGCTGCTGATCCCCAACAAAGGTTTGGAGACCCCCAATTACAAGTTGGAGCGCTTGAAGCACGACGACCCGCGTTTGGACAACATCCAAGCCAGCTACAAAATGGCCGAGGAGATCGAAGACCCGACCGCTGTCACCCGTCGCTCGCAAGAACCGACCAACAAACAGTCGCCGGTCATCAAGGGTGTGCTGCCCGATTTGCCCGCGCCAAACGCCGAACCGCGTGCAGCCAAATCTGAAGCGACAGCACCGTCAACACCTGCAGCCAAACGCCCCAGCACCGCAGCTGCTGCGCCAGCTGAAAAAGGCTTTTTTGGTTGGTTGAAAAACCTGTTTGTCAGTGAGCCTGCATCAGAAACCGTCAAGCCTGCCGCCACAGACAAACCGGCTCGCTCAGGCGAGCGGCGCGAAGGTAGATCTGGCGAAGGCCGCACCGGGGACAACCGCCGTGGCGGTCAACGCCGTGGTGATGGTCGTCGCGCAGGTACAGAAGGCCGTTCTGGCGAAGGCCGTGATGACCGCACCAACGAAGCCAAGACCGATTCCCCCCGCAGTGACCGCCCTGAAGGTGGACGTGAAGGAGGACGCGGACGTGGCCGAGGCGATCGTACAGACGGACGACGTCGCCAAGAAACTGGAGCCACAGAAGCCCCTGCCAACACCTTGGCAGGCGATCTGGAAATCAACCCAGGCGAAACCACCGAACGCGCACCGCGGGAAAAAACCGACGGACGCCGTGGTCGAGGTCGGCGTGGTGAACGCAGCAACCCAGGCACCTCCGACGCGCAAATGCCATTGGCAGAAGATGCGCTTGCCAGCGCTGCAAATGGTATGGAGCCGCAAACTGTGGCCGACGCTTCAGTCGCGGCAAGCGAAGGCGGCGAGCGTGTCAATGAGCGCCGTGAACGACGCAACCGTGACCGCTATGGCCGCGAGCGTGCGCCACGCGCAGAAAACTCCGAAGATGCCAACACAGCGCCTGTGGATACCGCTTGGTCACCCGCAGCACCCGCGCCAGTCGCAATGACAGCAACTGCACCGGCAGCGCAGCAGCACCGCATGCCCAGCATCGCCTCCTACGAACTGCCCATGGGCCAGTTACAGCAAGTTGCCTCTGGCAGCGGTTTGGAGTGGGTGAATTCCAACCCCGAGCGCATCGCACAGGTGCAAGCGGCCATTGCGGCTGAACCCAAACCGGTGCATGTGCCGCGTGAACGTCCAGCCCCCATCGTGATCGATGAAGGCCCCTTGGTATTGGTCGAAACCAAACGCGATTTGCGTCAGATGGCTATGCCGTTTGACGACAACCGCCCAACAGCCTAACACTGCGGTTTAAGCGCTGGCGGACAGTTTCCAACACGCCAGCGCTTGCGCTTGATCGCCTTTTTGTTCGGCCAATTCAGCTAAGGCTCGCCAAGCGCTGCGCTTTAATTCGCTGGACTGCAAACGTGGTGCCGCTTGCTCAAGCAGTTGCTGAGCCTTGCCCCACAAGCTGTGGCGCAAACACACCATACCGCTCAGGTACTGCAGTTCGACGCTGCGTGGGTTGGCCAATCGCGCTTGTTCCACTCTCGCCAACCACTCGCTGTCAGGCACCAAGGTTTGTAAGGCCTGCGCCAGCACTTGCACTACACGTTGGCGCACTGCGCTGTCGCTTTGATCTAAGGCGTTGCTAGTGAGGGCTTCCCACACGGGTAAAAGCCATTGCAAAGCCAAATTGGCCTCGACGTTGAAGCCCAGCAAGCGCCTTGCCGCGTACACAGCAACCTCTGGCATGGCACGCTCGGCAGATTGCAAGATACGCCATGTGGCCTGTAACTGGTGCGCATCTCGACAATCGTCAATGCTGGCCAAAGCCAAACCGCGCATCAAACTGTTGGCAGCGGTGGGTGAAAAAGCACCATGCTTGGCCAACAAACGTGCGGTGTCCAAAGCAGGCAGATGCATTTGCCCCATGCGATCAGCTTTCAATCGCAAGCGCAGCGCCAAAGTGCGTCGCGCAGTGCCTTGGGGTAATTGGCTGAGGTACTGGTGTGCACTGCGCTCATCGCGGTCGTGCAAAGCCCAACGCGTGGCGTTCAAGCGTGCAGCATCTTGCACCTCATTGCGCAGCGATGAACTCAAAGCCGGGTGGGGCTGAAAGACCTGCTGCAAATGCGCGTCCCGCGCTTTTTCGTCGCGCAGCACATGCGCACTTTCAGCGGCTAACAAATGCAGGACGCTGCGCATGAGCAGCAAACTGGCGCTGGGCGAAACGCCATCTTCGGATGAAAGCAAGCCGTCAACATGGGCCAATCCTTGCAATGCCGCCTTGCGGGCCCGCAAATAACGCCCCGTCATCCAACCGATTTGGGCGTTGAGCATGAGAGACTGGGCGCTGCGTTCGCGTTGCTGCACCCGCCAACGCCTCGCCTGCTCTGGCAGTACCCATAAACCCAATAGGCTGCGAAGCGCCATGTACAACAAGGCAAATACCAAGGCCAAACTGATCAAAACCAAATTGAGAGAAAGGTCGACACGGTAAGGTGGCACAAACACAGTGACCGTGCCAGCTTGTTGGCTCAAACCCAAGGCCACAGCAACCGCAACCGCAAACAGGGCAACAAGCCACAGGGCCAAGCGCATCTCAGCGACCTGCCGCTGCTGTCGCCAGCGCTGCCAGCGAATGGTCTAAACGCGGCATATCGAATTGCCGCATTTGGTTTTGGGTTTGGTGGAGCAAAGACAAAGCGATGATGCCTTTGCGACCCGTCACATCAAAGAAGCGACGCATATCGCGTTCGGCCCATTGCAAATCGTTACGCGAGGCAGTTGTCTGCCTGGCCAATAAACCCAAACGTGCATTGAGCAAACGCAATTTCAAATTTTCACGGGCAAAAAAGCTCTGTTCCGGCGTAAGTAACACCGCCTCGGGTTGGTCGATGCGACTGACTCTCACCAGACTGCTGAGCTCTGTCCACACACTGCTGGCCAATACCGACCACTGCGCTTGTTGCCACGCCTGCTCCCACAGATTGCCCACTGGTTTACTGGGTAAGGGTGCGGCGCGGCTGTTGGCGCCCACCGCATTAAGCAAGGGGAGTTCTTCTACCAAGACCACCAACTCATCGAGTTTGTTAAGCAAGCTCGGGGTATCGGTGACGCTGACCGACTGGATGCGGTCGATATCGGTTTGTAAAGCACGTAGTATCGGTGCCAGACGCGGTTGCGCTACTTTGCTTAAGCGTTTTTGGGCGCTGTGTAATGCAGCCAACATGGGTTGCACACTGCCAGTGAGTTCGGCCTGCTGCTGCGCCAGACTCAGAGCGGACTCGATATCGACCACCAAGTTTTCATCTCTGGAGCGTGTCAGGCTTTGCATCAACTCTTCCAGTTGCGAACGCTGTAATGCCACTTCACTCAAGCGTGTATCGAGCAAGGCCACGCGGGCTGCGGTTTCGTTGGCCAAGTCTTGCGCGTTCTTGGCCAAGCTATTGGCTTGCATGGAAAGTTGTCCTGCATCCGCGCTTTGCCTGGCCAATTGCTCTTGGATCAAACCGAGTTTTTGCCACAGCATGATGGCCAGTGCCAAGGCAAGCAAGGCAACCAAGCCCATCAATTTGCCGCCATAAGAACGCCAAAGAGGACGTGAGGTTTCAGGACCGGCCGCGGGGGGAGGGTTTAGTTGCGTTGGTCCAGACTCACTGCTCATGCCTGCAATTCTAATGAGGCAAGCACTTCGCCCAGACTGGGTCTGCAAAAAACCACTTTCCCCATGCCCATGGCCTTGGCGGTTTGCACAATCCTTTCATGCGTGGCCATGGCGAGGGTAGCGCCCCAATCTTGGTCTGGCAGCAAACTGGCCAAGTTGTCCAAGGCTTGGGAACTGCTGAACAACCAAATACTGCCGTCTTGGGCAGCTTGACTTGCTTCTTGCAAACGGGTGTTGTCCCAACGCGGGACGCAGCGTTGATAGACCGACAAAATTTCCACGGCCACATCGCTCAAGGCCAATTGCCTCAATAACCAATCGCGTCCTGAACCTTGCGAGCTAGGGTCTTCTTGGTCGCCATCACTGCCGCGCAACAGCAAAACGGGCTTACGCGGCTGGAGCTTGGCTTGCACCACCGTCCACAATGACTCCGTATCAAACTGAGCGGCGTCAGGTGGCGGGGAATCGATCAATGTGTCAGGCACCCCAGCATCGCGCAAAGCCTGACGGGTGCCGGGTCCCGTGGCCCAACAGCGCGTCATGCCCCAGCCAGCTTTGGGCTTCATGGTGCCTAAGGCATTGGTCACGGCTGCACGGCTGACAAACATCACTGCTTGGTAACCATGCCAAGCATCAAGCACAGAGCGCAAGCGCATCAAATCGGTCATTGGGTTGACCTCGATCAAAGGCCAGTTTTTAACGCGGTGTCCAGCTTTGCGTAGACCTGCTGCCCAAGTCTGCCCTTCAGCAGCAGGTCGGGTGAGGATGACATCTAGAGCCAATCTGGCGGTACGCACCATAGAAGGAGCAGCCAGCGCAGTTACGCGGCGCCCTGAGCTCGCAGTTGGGCGGCCACTTGCAAGCCCAGTTGCTCAGCTTGCGCTAAATCGGAGGCCATACCCTCGGTATGTGCGCGCAAAAGGGGGGCGTGCAAATCGTCTGGGTTGCCCCAAGCGGCGTCGATACGCAACTGGCCTTGTTCAAGCGTCGCGTGTGCCGCTAAAGGCATGGAGCAACTCCCTCCCATGGCACGACTGACGGAGCGTTCTGCGGCCACAGCCAGCCAAGTGGTGTGATCCGCCAAGGAAGCCAAGACACTGCGCACATCGTCTCGTTCACTGCGGATTTCAATGCCCAATGCACCCTGCCCAGCAGCGGGGAGCATCTCACTGGTAGAAAAAATATGTCGGATTCGATCTGCCAAACCTAAACGCTTTAAACCAGCGGCAGCCAACACAATTCCGGCGTACTGGCCTTCGTCAATCTTGCGTAGGCGGGTGTCCAAATTGCCACGCAGAGGTTCGATTTGCAAATCGGGGCGCAAAGCGCGAAGCAACACCGTGCGGCGCAAGCTGGAGGTGCCCACGACCGCACCCTGAGGCAAGGCTTGCAGGGTGGCAAAGTGAGGTGACACCCAAGCGTCCCGCGGGTCTTCACGTTCCATCACACAAGCCAGCGCAAAGCCTTCGGGCATATCCATGGGCACATCTTTGAGGGAATGCACCGCCAAATCGGCACGGCCTTCCTCTAAGGCCACTTCGAGTTCTTTGACAAACAAGCCTTTGCCGCCGACTTTGCTCAAAGAGCGGTCCAAGATTTGGTCTCCTTGGGTGGTCATACCCAAAATAGAGATTTCGCAACCTCGCGCTTGCAGCAGGTCTTGCAAATGGTGGGCTTGCCACAGAGCCAATCGGCTCTCACGGGTGGCGATGGTGAGGTGAACGGTGCTCAAAATAGGGACTGGGTGTACGTGTTTTCTCTGCTGAATGCTAGCATGGGGTCACTCATGGTTTTCCCTCGCCAGAACTGATTTTTTATGTCCAGACCACCTGCCGCCACACGACAAACCACCCAGTTAAATCAGCAAGAACGTCCCATGGTGGACGACATCCGCTGGCTAGGTCGGATTCTTGGCGATGTGATTCGCGAGCAAGAGGGCGAGGCAGCGTTTGGCTTGGTGGAACAAATTCGCCGCTTATCCGTGGCCTTTCGACGCGATGCTGACGC
>RFMX01000090.1 GCA_009927495.1 Betaproteobacteria bacterium | reverse complement strand
CAGACATGCTGTGTTTGTCCCGCTCTATATAAGGGGGCAGTGGCACATGGCCGTGGGCTCGCATCAGCGCCAAGGGGTCGTCGCTGAAAGTCAACCGAAACAGCGGCCCGTCTGTATCGGGCCATCGTCCTAAAAGCGTGGCCTCAAAGACCACCGATGTGCCCTCTCGAGAGAACATGCGCAGCACCGAACCCACCGCCGGTTTTTTGCTCACCTTCATGTGCGCCACCACTTGGTTTGGTGGCTCGCCCTCCGCCAAAGGCAATACCCGCTCCACCAACAATTCAAGCTGCCCGCCGCTGGCTTTTTCACCAAACAAACGTGCAGGCACCACTTGCGTGTCGTTGAACACCAGCAAGTCACCAGGCAGCAGCAAGCTGGCAGTTCTTTGAAGATGCGGTCCACTGGCACGTCACCTCGGCCATCGAGCAAGCGAGAAGCGCTGCGCTCGGTGGCAGGCGTTTGGGCAATCAGTTCAGGGGGGAGGTGGAAGTCGAAATCACTGAGCGTGAACTGACGTGGTGGCGTGGTAGATGTCATGTGCTTGAGGGCTGAACAGGCCCGTTCCAAGTGAAGGGAGGCAGATTCTCGCACCCGCTTGGTGGGTATGGTGCAATACAGCATGCAAAGAAAGTCCAAGCCATGTTGAATTCGATTGTTGTGATGGTGGTGCAAACCATCGCCAGCCTGCTGGCAGGCATGTGTTTGCTCAGGGCCTATATGTTGTGGCTGGGCCTGCGTGTGGGCCTGGGCAACAGCGCCGGTGCTTGGGTGGTGGGCCTGACCGATTGGTTGGTGTTGCCTTTGCGACGTCTGTTGCCCAAGGTGGGGCGCGTCGATCTGGGCAGTCTGGTGGGTGCGTTGTTGGTGATGCTGCTGCAAGCCGCCGTGATGGCTTTGCTGTTTGGTGCCAGCCTTGACCCTGCGGCGGTATTGCTGGGCGCTGTGATGGACCTGCTGGCCTTGGTGTTGTCGGGCGCGTTTTGGCTGTTGGTGGTGTCCATCGTGGTGTCTTGGTTGCGGGTGGATGAGGCAACGGCCTATTGGGTGCAAAGCTTGGTCGAGCCCATGCTGCGTCCCGTGCGGCGCTTCTTGCCTGCGGTGGCTGGTTTGGACTTGTCGCCCATGGTGGTGATTTTGCTCATCAAGGTGTTGGAAATGGTCTTGCATGGCTGGCGCTGGAACCTCTGAGGGCGTCAAGCAAGCGCCCAAACCCCTGAGCGCA
>RFMX01000349.1 GCA_009927495.1 Betaproteobacteria bacterium | reverse complement strand
TAAACAGTTACCTGCTTATTTGCCCCGCCGCGATGAGCGAAGCCTTAGATTGTGACACAAATTTGAAGCATGTGTCAAAACATTTAAAACTTTTTTTCTTTGCCTTTGAACGCTGATTTGCATCGCACGTTTCAAAAACTGAGCCAGCTAGTATAGCGCACTTTTCCTAGCTGGCAACCACATACAAGAAAAACTTTTCTACTGATCTAACTGGATCAGGAAAAATTGTTTTCTTTCAATAGGTTAGTGAGCTTTAAATTTTTTATCCGTGAACACCCCACCTGCATAATCGGGCCATGGCTCTTATAACTTTGCAATCCGCGCAACTCGCATTCGGCGACGTGGCTCTTTTAGATCACACCGCTTTATCCATAGAAACTGGTGAGCGCATTGGCTTGATTGGGCGCAACGGCACTGGGAAATCATCTCTTTTGAAGATTTTGGCGGGCATGGAACACCTTGATGACGGGGTGGTGCAGTACCAACAGAACCTGAAGCTGGCTTATGTGGCGCAAGAGCCGTTGTTGAACGAGCAGTTGTGTGTGTTCGATGCGGTAAGTGTGGGCTTAGCCCCTTTAAAGGCAGTACTTGAGCAGTATTACGCTGGCGAAGGTGACTTAGACGCATTGCAAAACACCATTGAAATGCAAGACGGCTGGAACTGGGAGCAACGCGTGACCGAAACCCTGCAGCGTTTGCGCTTAGATGGTGCAGCTTTGGTGGGCAGTCTCTCGGGGGGAACACGCAAGCGGGTGGCGCTGGGGCAGGCGCTGGTAACCCTGCCGGATATTTTGCTGCTGGATGAACCCACCAACCATTTGGACTTGGACAGTATTCAGTGGCTAGAGGACTTGCTGGTGGAGTTCAAAGGAAGCGTGGTGGTTATTACCCACGACCGTGCGTTTTTAGACAAAGTGTCTACCCGTATCGTGGAGTTAGACCGCGGTCACTTGAACTCTTACCAAGGCAATTTCCAAAGCTATTTAATCTTAAAAGAAGCGGAAATGGCAGCAGAAGCGGTGACACAGGCCAAGGCCGACAAGCTGCTCGCGCAAGAGGAGGTCTGGGTGCGCCGAGGCGTGGAGGCCAGAAGAACACGCTCCGTTGCTCGTATTGGCCGCTTGGAGAAACTTCGCGCTACACGGCTTGCCAGACGCAATGCCGTGGGTCAGGTAAGGGCCAGTGTGGATGCGGGTTTGCCAAGCGGCAAGATCATTGGCGAACTGAGCGATGTGTCCATGGTGTTTGGCGACAAAGTGGTGGTGAATAACTTCAGCGCCACGCTGCTGCGCGGGGACAAAATCGGACTGGTTGGGCCCAATGGTGCGGGCAAAACCACGCTGCTCAAACTGATTTTGGGTGAACTAGAGCCAACAACAGGCAAGGTGCGCCAAGGGGCCAACCTGCAAGTGGCTTACTTTGACCAAATGCGTAACGCGCTGGACTTGGACGCTACGCTGGAAGACTTCATCAGCCCGGGCAGCGAGTGGATCGAAATTGGCACCCAGCGCCAGCACGTGAAAAGTTATCTGGGGGATTTCTTGTTTTCGCCCGCACGCGCCAACTCGCCCGTGCGGACCTTGTCGGGCGGCGAGCGCAACCGTTTGCTGTTGGCTCGCTTGTTTGCCCGCCCCGCCAATGTGCTGGTGCTGGACGAGCCGACCAACGATTTGGACATCGACACCCTGGAATTGCTGGAAGAACTGCTGCAAAACTACGCAGGCACCGTGTTTTTGGTCAGCCACGACCGTGCTTTTTTGGACAACGTGGTCACCAGTACCATCGCCTATGAGGGCGACGGGCATTGGCGGGAATACGAAGGCGGCGTGCAAGACTGGCTGCTGCAATCGAACCGCGCCAAAGTGTGGTCGCAAAAGGTGGCTGATATCCCGGCGGCAAGCCCCGAAAAGCCCAAAAGCAGCTCCGCGCCCATCACCGCGCAGGCAGCCAAACCCGCCGCCAAAAAACTCAGCTTCAAAGAGCAACGTGAATATGACAGCCTGCCCAGTCTGATTGCGCAGTTAGAACAAGAGCAAGCTGGGTTGAACAACGCTTTGGCCGATGGCAGCTTGTATGCCAGCGATCCCAAGTCAGCCGCAGACAAAGTCACTCGGCTAGCTCAACTAGACGATGAACTGCTTGCCGCCATGGAGCGTTTGGAGCTTTTGAGTCAACGGACCAGCCTCGCATGACCCCCTCAGAACGCAAAGGCATGTGGTTTGGGTTGCTGGGGGTGACGATGTTTGCCGTCACTTTGCCCGTCACCCGATTGGCCGTGGGTACGCCCGAGGACCCGCATTTGTCGGGTGTGTTTTTGGCGATGGGGCGTGCGGTTGTTGCCGCTGGTTTATCGGTGCTGTATTTGTGGTTCACCCGCGCCTCAAGGCCAAGCCGAGAACAATGGAAAGGCTTGAGTCTGGTAGCGCTGGGGGTGGTGTTTGGTTTTCCGCTGCTGACCTCTTTGGCCATGCGCCATGTAGAAGCCACCCATGCCAGCGTCATCACTGGGGTGTTGCCACTGGCCACCGCGAGTTTGGCGGCAGTGATGAACAAACAGAAACCGTCTTGGGGCTTTTGGCTGTGCGCTGTCACAGGCACTGGTTTGGTGGTGGGTTTTGCGCTGCTGCGCTCGGGTCAATCGGGCTTGCATTTGCAAGCGGCGGATTTGCTGCTGTTAGGCGCCATGGCCTTTGCCGCTGTGGGCTACGCCTGGGGAGGACGCATGTCGCAAAGCATGGGGCCTGAGCAAGTGATTTGCTGGGCCTTGGTGCTATCGCTGCCACTGACGCTGCCCTTGGCTTGGTTTAGCCAACCCACCCAAGCCGCGCCTTGGAGCGCCTGGGCCGGTTTTGCTTATGTGTCCTTGTTTTCTATGTGGCTGGGGTTTTTTGCTTGGTACCGCGGCTTGGCCATGGGCGGCACGGTGCGGGTGAGCCAAATCCAATTGCTGCAACCGTTTTTGGGCATGTTGATCGCCATTCCCGTTTTGGGCGAAGGTTTGGATGCCACAACGGTGAGCTTTGGCTTGGCGGTGGTGGCGACCGTGTTTGTGAGTCGGCGCATGGCGGTTCAGCGCTGGGATGGCGTCGCTGCGCTTGCCATGACGAAAGATCACAGAATTCACTGCGAGCCCGGAGGGCGCAGCAGTCACGCCAGCACGGTGCCGCTGATGCAGGTCACCGAGTCGCCGCCCACCCAAACCTGACCCGCATCATCTTGGTTCAGGTGCACACGACCGCGTCGATCGAGCACTGTGCCCTGACTCGCCACATAGCTTGAAGGGGCCAAACCCGCGCCGATTAACCATTGCGCTACCGCGGCGTTCAGGCTGCCGGTCACCGGGTCTTCGCACAAACCGTTGTTGCCAGGGAAAAATGCACGCACCTCGAACTGCGCATCGCCTGCCGCATGCGCGCCCACGACGCCAACCTTTCCCCGCGGCCCGACCACGCCGATGTCCAGTCCTTGCAGCAGCTGCGCATCGGGTTGGAGCGCCAGCACCTGCTCGGCTGAAGCCAGCATGACGCCGCGCCACTGCGGGCCGTTGTCACACCAAGCGTGGTGAAGAATGTCGCCTCGGGCAATGCCCAAACCCCGGGAGATGAGTTGCAGATCGGCCTCGTCAAGTGGGCCCCCTCTGCGCAAGGGTGGCGCGGCAAACGCCAAACGACGCCCATCACGCTTGATCTTCACCAAGCCCACGCCGCATTCTTGAACCACGTCTTGGCCCTTGGGCACGCCACCGGCTTCCAGCCAGGCATGGCAGGTGCCCAAGGTGGGGTGGCCGGCAAATGGCAATTCGCGCCCAGGGCAAAAAATCCGCACCGCGTAGTCCGCCTCGGGCTGGGTGGGCGGCAACACAAAGGTGGCCTCGGACAAATTGGTCCAGTTGGTGAAGGCCTGCAACTGAGCGGTGCTCAAACCAGTGCCGTCAAGCACCACGGCCAGCGGGTTGCCCAAGTAGCGCTGGTCGGTGAACACATCGACTTGGGCGAAGCGGCGCGGGGTCATGGGAGGCTCCTGTTTAACATTGAGAGTGGGGATTGTGTCGGAGATTGCTTCGGGGCGTTGCCTCTCGCCATGACGGAGTCGGTCACCCGCGAGACCGCTTGCCAAGCTGAGATTGGCGACAATCTCCGCCATGGGAACCCTTTACTTAGTGCGCCACGGCCAGGCCTCGTTTGGCGCTGACGACTACGACAATCTTTCGCCCTTAGGCCACCAACAAAGTCAGCGTTTGGGCGCGTATTTTCGTGAGCGCGGCTTGCAGTTTGAGGCCGTGCTGATGGGCAGTCTCAAGCGCCATCGGCAAACCTTTGAAGGCATTCAAGAAGGCTTGCAGGCGCCACAACTTCAGCCGCTGGTGTGGCCTGGCCTGAATGAATACGACAGCCACGCGGTAATCCATGCCATTCACCCTGAGCCTTTGGCCAAGCCCAACACGCCTGAGCTGTACAAACACCATTTCGGCTTGCTGCGCAAGGGTCTGCAAGCGTGGATGCACGCCAAGACGCAACCCGTTGGTATGCCACTTTTCACCGACTTTGTGCAAGGCATCCAAGACGCTTTGGCCCATGTGCGGGCGCAGCACAGCGGCGATGTGTTGATGGTCTCCAGTGGCGGCCCCATCTCCACCGCGGTGGGCACGCTGCTGGGCACGCCGCCAGAGAGCATGATCGAAATGAATATGCGCATTCGCAACACCGCGGTCAGTGAGTTGGTGTTCAGCCCCAAACGCCACACCTTGGTGAGTTTCAACACCATCAACCATTTGGATGCATCCGCCTACCGCGACTGGGTGACGTTCACCTGAAGTTCAGATGGCTTCGGGGCTTTGCCCCTCGCCATGACGGTATCAGATCAATGGCTCAAAGCGGCTGATTTCTTGAATCAGCTTGGCTAGCTGCACACCCACCTCGTCCAAAAGCGCTTGACCTTTGACGGCCGTGGCCGCAGCGGCGTTACCTGCCGCGCCATGCAGGTTGTAGTCCTGCATATGCCAGCCGAGTTTGGCACTTTTGCCGTCACCCAACAGCGCAAAGTCTTGGGCGCGTTGCTCGGAAGCCGAGGCGAAATGCTGCGCCTCGGGCATA
>RFMX01000202.1 GCA_009927495.1 Betaproteobacteria bacterium | reverse complement strand
TAAAGATGTGTTCATGGGGCCTATTGTGGCAGGCCAGCCAGGGCTTGCAGCACCAAGTCAGGACTGAGCACCTCGGACAAGACTTTGGGGGAGGTTTTAGGCACCAGCAACACATAAACAGGCACACCGCTGCGCCCCAAACGCCCCAGCGCTTGGGTGATGGCGGGGTCGCGCCGCGTCCAATCGGCACGTAAAAGCAGCACTTTTTTATCGGCAAACGCTTGCAACACCTTGGCGTCGCGCAGCGTGGTTTGTTTGTTGACTTGGCAGGTGACGCACCAAGCCGCCGTGAAATCAATGAAGACGGTTTGACCCGCTTGCAGGGCAGACGCTTCCCGTTCAGGCGACCAAGCTTGCCATTCAGCGTTGCTGCTGGTTTTGTCGGTGAGGGCTGGGGCTTCTTTCCAAACCAGCGGTCCCCAGGTGAGCACCAGCAACAGCAGCAGCCCGCCCCACAGACCGGTAGCCAGCCATTTGGCTTTGCCCGACAAACCCAAGGCCCATACACAGGCGCTCACCAACAGCAGCGCAGCCAGCATCACCGCCATGCCATCGATACTGGTTTGCTGGCCCAGCACCCACAGCAACCACACCACGGTGGCCAACATGGGAAAGGCCAGCAATTGGCGAAGACGCTCCATCCACACCCCTGGGCGGGGCAACCAGCGTGCCCAAGCCGGCACCCAACTCAGCAGCGTGAATGGCAGCGCCAAGCCCACGCCCAAAGCAACAAAAATCAATAGGCCTTGCCACAAAGGCAAGGTAAGGGCAATGCCCACCGAAGCGCCCATGAAAGGCGCGGTGCAGGGCGCGGCCACCACCACGGCCAGCACCCCCGACAGAAAAGCATCCGCCAAGGGGTGACGCACCCATTGCGCTGCCAAGCCGCTGCTCCACGCAGCATTAAGCTGAAGCACGCCCAACAGGTTCAATGCGATCAATGTGAACAGCAGTGCAAGTGCCGACACCACCAGCGGCGACTGCAGCTGAAATCCCCAACCCAACTGCTGACCCGAGGCCCGCAGGCCCGCGACCAACAGCGCCAAACCCAGCATGCTGGCAATCACCCCGAACGCATAAGTGATGCCGATGGCACGGCGTTCGGCCACACTGTGGTGGTGCTGGCTGAGCGACAACACCTTGATCGCCAGCACCGGCAACACACAGGGCATCAAATTCAACAACAAACCGCCCAAGAATGCACCCAACAAGGCGGCGAGCAAGGCCGGCCAACTCGCCGCCGCTTCAAGCGGTTGAACGGGGGTAGGGCTGGCAAGCGCCGAGGCTTTGGCCAGGGTGGCGCTGCCCTCGGGCGGCCAAGTGCCTTGGACAGCCAAGTTCAAGTGCCACGCTTTAGCTTGGTCAGAAGAGCCGCCCACGATGAGCAGTCCCAGTTTGGCGGGTTCGCTGCTGCGCATGGCATGCAAAGGCGCTTGCAGCACATATTCAGAGCCTTGCCATTCACCAGCCAATGCGTCCGCACCCAAGCCGCTGGCCAAAACCTCGGTAGATTCGGCAAAAAGTTGCAAAGGCTGGCCTTGCAAGCTGGGCGGCAAGCCTTGAATGCGCAAGGCCAAACCTTTGTCTGAAATGGGGGCGTTTTGGGGTGAAGGTTGCAAAATTTGGGGCTGCGCAGACAGCAGTGCCTCAAAAGCCGCTGAATGGCTGGCGGTGCTGCCAGCCACCGGCAGTTGAATTTCAAACTTACCCTCTTGCGGAATACATTCTTGTTTGCACACCAGCCAACTGGCTTGGAGTTGGATCTTTAGCGTGGCAGCGTTGGCTGCAAAACCTTTGTCCACCGAAACGGGCACACCCAGCAACACCCGACCCTCAAAACCATGGTTGACCATGTCGCCCACACGGATCATGTGCGGTATCGGCCACAGCGTGTTGCCCGCTTGTAGACCTTGGGGCAAGGTCCAGTTCAGTTGCGTGGCCAAACCGCTGTCACCCGCATTCAGCCAATAGGTGTGCCAGCCCGGTTGGTGCTGCAGCAGCAAGCCCAAGCTCAGCGGTTCACCCGCCTTCAAGCCTTGTGGCGCATGGGCCACCAACTCGGCGCGCACTTGGGGCGTGGTGACCACGCTGGAGGGGGGCATCTGGGCAAAGCAGGTACCCAAGCCCAGGCTGATCAAAGCAAAAAAACGAAGCAAGTAGGCGCGCATAAGGGCCATGTTACCCAAGCCTTTAAGATGCAGCGCATGAAGGTTTTTCCACGTTACTGGGCTGATTGCATCACCACCGACTTTGCTGAGCTTGACGCCGCACAGGCTGTTGCGGTTTTACCCATGGGTGCCACCGAGCAGCATGGGCCGCATTTGCCCTTGTCGGTGGACACCGATTTGGTCAACGCCATGCTGGCTGCTGCTTTAGGTCATTTACAGCCTGCTGACCAAGTGCTGGTGCTGCCCACCCAAAGCGTGGGTTTGAGCTCTGAGCATCTGGCCTATGACGGCACCTTGAGTTTTTCCCCCGCCTCTGTCATCGAGCAATGGTGTGCTTTGGGTGAGAGCGTGGCGCGGGT
>RFMX01000182.1 GCA_009927495.1 Betaproteobacteria bacterium | reverse complement strand
TTTGTTGGTGAAGGTGATGGCGGCGATGCGATCAGGTGCCAGCCCCAGCTGAATCAGGTGGCCAATTTTGTGGGTGATGACCCGGGTTTTGCCAGAGCCTGCACCGGCCAGCACCAGGCAAGGCCCTTGCACATGGTGGACCGCTTCGAGTTGGGGGAGATTCAGGTCCGATGACATGCAGGTGACAGTAGGGGCAGCGAAGGCGGCAAAGCCCGCCATCATAGCGATGACAATCTACCCACATGCTCTCGATTCTTGGTGTCACCTTTCCCTTTTTCGCTTTGGTGTTGGCTGGCTTCGTGGCGGCCAAGCGGGGCTGGCTGCCTTTGGATGCGATTCCTGGGCTCAACGGCTTTGTGCTGTATTTCGCCCTGCCTTGCATGCTGTTTCGCTTTGGCGCCAACACGCCCATGGCGCAGTTGCTCGATGGTTCTGTGGCTTTGCTCTACACCCTCAGCGCCACAGGGATGGTGCTGTTGGGCATGTGGACGCTGAAGAAGCACCACAACTGGAACGAATCCGCTTTTGGCACCATGGCGGTGGCTTTCCCCAACACCGGCTATATGGGCCTGCCCTTGCTGCTGAGCTTGTTTGGCGCGGCCGCTGTGGGACCTGCCATCGTCACCATCGTGGTGGATTTGTTTTTCACCAGCTCGGTGTGCATTGCGCTCTCGCGCCTAGACCAAGCGCAAACCCATGGTGCGCGCACCGCGCTGCTTCAGGCTATCAAAAGTGTGTTCAGTATTCCATTGATATGGGCGATTGGTTTGGGTGCTTTGGTGTCTATCAATGCCTGGGTGGTGCCCGAGATGCTGACCCAAACCGTGGGGTTGATGGCGGGGGCCGCCGCCCCCGTGGCTTTGTTCACCATCGGTACATTGCTGGCGCGGCCCGTCCCCAGCGATTCACGGGGTTGGTGGCATTGGCAGCACGGCGGAGTGGACGCTTTGCTGGTTTTTTTGAAGCTGGTGGTTCACCCCGTGTTGGTGTGCGTTTTGGGCTGGGTGTTGATGCAACTGGGCCTGCCCCTCACGCCAACCGCCTTGATGGCGGTGGTGCTGGTCGCCGCCTTGCCCAGCGCCAGCAACAGCGCTTTGCTGGCCGAGCGCTTTGGCGCTGACAGCGCTCGCATCACGCGGGTGATTTTGCTCTCCACCGCTTTGGCTTTTCCCAGCTTCTCAGCTTGGGTGGCTTGGTACAAGGCCTGAAAAAACGCCTTTAAATCGCCCCTTAAATCGCCAGCGGGTCCACGTCAATGGCCCAACGCAGTACGGCTTTGTGTTGCGTGCGAAGCTGCTGCAAATCCTCTTGCCAAGCAGCCAAAAATTGCTGCAGATATTTGCGTGATGGGCTCTCCACCAGCATTTGTGCCCGCTCCACATTGGCCACGCGTTGCATGCTCATGGGGACCGCAGGGTAAACGCTTAAACCGCCAGCATCGGCAGGCAAACGCGCTTCCCCCAGTGCTTTGGCGGCATTCAAAAAATCTTGCGCGGCTTGCTGCGTTCGCGCCTCGGCACGCAGCAACGCTTGAAAACTGAAGGGCGGCAGCCCGGCTTGCTCACGCTCTTGCAGCTGCTGGGCTGCAAAGCCAGCGAAATCGTGGCGCTTTAAAAACTCAAACACAGGGTGGGTGGGGTGAAAGGTCTGCACCCACATTTCACAGGCTTGTGCAGCGCCCAGTTGCGCGTCTCGTCCAGCGCGGCCTGCGGCTTGCAGCAACAGCGAAAAAAGCCGCTCAGGGGCGCGAAAGTCAGCTGAAAACAAAGCCCCATCGGGGTTGAGCGCCACCACCAAACTGACACGGCGAAAGTCGTGGCCCTTGGCCACCATTTGCGTGCCCACCAACACATCCACTTCTCCGTCATGCACTTGGGCGAGTTGTTTGACCAATTCACCTTTGAGGCGGGTGCTGTCAGCGTCAATGCGTGCCACCCGCAAGGGCGAACCATCGGGACGCTTTACATCCGCCAGCAACTCGGCCAGCAATTCTTCAACTTTTTCTGTGCCATGGCCCAGCACACCAATGTCTTGGTTGCCGCAGGCAGGGCAGGCACGCGGCACGGCTTGGGTCAGGCTGCAATGGTGGCAGCGCAGGGTGCGGTCGCCTTTGTGAAACACACGGTAAGCGCTGCAATGCGGGCATTCGCTTTTCCAGCCGCAATCGCTGCAATGCAAGACCGGCGCATAGCCCCGCCGGTTTAACAAAACCAACACCTGTTCTTGCCGGCCCAGGCGCTCTCGTATGACGGTTAACAGCGGCGCTGAGAGCAAGGTTTTGCGCGGTTGGTTGTTCATGTCCACCCGCCTTAGTACTGGCAAGGCGCCGTCACCTACGCGGCTGGGCATGGACAAGCGGGTATAGCGCGGTGCGGGTTGGCCCTCAACTGCAGCGCGGCTGTGGTGCCAACTTTCCAGCGACGGTGTGGCCGAACCCAGCAGCACTTGAGCGCCTTCCAGTTGGCCGCGGTAGATCGCCAAATCACGCGCCGAGTACCGCGCTCCTTCTTGTTGCTTGTAGCTGGGGTCGTGTTCCTCATCGACAACGATGAGTTTGAGCTCAGGCATGGAGGCCAGCACGGCTAAACGCGTGCCCAAAACGATGCGTGCTGTGCCCAAATGCGCTGCCAGCCAACTGTTAAGACGTTGCGCTGGTGTCATGGCGCTGTGCATGGCGACGATGGCGGTCTCGCCCAAATGGGCAAAACGTTGGCGCACCCTGGCTTCGAGCTGCGGTGTCAGGTTGATCTCGGGCACCAGCAGCAACACTTGGGCTTGGGGGGTGTCTTCCAGTACCTGGGCTGCACGGCGCAAATACACCTCGGTTTTGCCGCTGCCGGTGTTGCCATGCAACAAAAACGGGCCGCTGTGTTGGGCCAGTTGCGCCAATACCTGGGTTTGCTCAGGGGTGAGAGGAGGCTGCAAAGCCTTTTTCGCGCTGACGGGCGTCAAGAGTTTGAGCTGCGAGAGCTTGCGCTCAAACTGCAGCGTCGTCATGTCCCGCAAGGATGGGGGCAAGCAGGCCATCGCAAATTCACCGGCGCTACGTTGGTAATAGTGGGCTGCAAAGTCAATCAGTTTCAGCCAATGGGCTGACAAAAGGGGAATGCCGTGCAAAACCGAATGGATGGCTTTGAGGGTATGCGCTGAGGTTGCGGGCTGCTCTGGCGTTTGCGGCCAAACCAATCCCAAGGTTTCGCGCTGCCCCAAGGGCACCCGCACCAAACAACCGGGCTGCAACTCTTCCTGCGTTTCGTAAGTCAATGGCCCCGTTAATCGGCTGTAAGCCGGTGTTGGCACCAGAACAGAGATTTCTCGACGCATGTCAAGCCCTCATTTGCGACGCGAAACTGAGACAAATCTTCACTAATTGAGCTAAGTCATTGATTGACAAGGGGCTTTGACAGTCATCCCAAAATTCTGTGGATAACTTTGTTGACAGCTTGTCAGACTGACGCTGCAAGCCCGATAAATCAAGGCTTTGAACACAATGCACGAAAAATTGGCAGCTCATAGAGTCTATATAAATCAAACACTTAAATAAAAACTTAAGAGCTGCAAATTTTTTTGAAGGTGTAAGTCCTTAGTTAAGCAGTCGCCAAAAAATTGTGCATAACTATATTGCGGCACGTAAAACTTTTTTGTCAAAAGTTGTGTTCAGGCGGCTTGACGCAGCTTTTTTGAGTGGCTGTGCACCGCCTCGACCAAGGCGCTCACATGCTCGGGCGGCGTGAACTGGCTGATGCCATGACCGAGGTTGAAGATGTGGGTCGGGCCGCTGGTGCTGGGGTCGGTGTGGGGCTTGCCAAAGCTGTCCAGCACGCGGTGCACCTCGGCGGCGATCTGAGCGGGTGGCGCAAACAGGATGTTGGGGTCGATGTTGCCTTGCAGCGCTTTGCCCGGCCCACCAACCTCGCCACCCACCAAACGGCGGGCGGTGCCCAGGTTCATGGTCCAGTCCAAGCCCAGCACCTCGCAGTCCAGGTCTTTCATCTCGGGCAGCCACAAACCACCGCCCTTGGTGAACACCAGCCGGGGAATGATGGCACCGTCGTGGCTGCGTTTGAGCTGCGCCAAGACACGCCGCGTGTAAGCCAGGCTGAATTCCTGGAAAGCGCCATCGGCCAGCACGCCGCCCCAGCTGTCAAACACCATCACCGCTTGCGCACCGGCTTCGATTTGGGTATTCAAATAGAGGGCCACGGCGTCGGCATTGATCGCCAAGATGCGGTGCATCAGGTCCGGGCGGCTGTACATCAGGCTTTTCACCAAACGGTAGTCGTCCGAGCCGCCGCCTTCCACCATGTAACAGGCCAAGGTCCAGGGGCTGCCCGAAAAACCAATGAGGGGAACACGACCGTTCAAGGCTTTGCGAATGCTGGTGACCGCGTCAAACACGTATTGCAGTTTGTGCATATCTGGCACGGCCAACTCGGCAACGGCGGCTTCGTCACGCACCACTTTGGCAAATTTGGGGCCTTCGCCCTGGGCGAACGACAGGCCCAGGCCCATGGCGTCGGGGACGGTGAGGATGTCGCTGAACAAGATGGCCGCGTCCAGCGGGTAGCGGTCCAGCGGCTGCAGGGTGACTTCGGTAGCGTAGTCCACATTGGTGGCCAAGCCCATGAAGCTGCCCGCCTTGGCGCGGGTGGCGCAGTACTCGGGCAAATAGCGACCGGCTTGGCGCATCAGCCAAACGGGGGTGTGGTTGGTGGCCTGACGCAAGCAGGCTTTGAGGAAGCTGTCGTTGAG
>RFMX01000204.1 GCA_009927495.1 Betaproteobacteria bacterium | reverse complement strand
TTTTGGCTACATCATGGAATCGGGTCGCATTGTGATGGACGGTGCTGCCAACGATTTGGCCAACAACGAGGACGTGAAAGAGTTTTACCTTGGCATGGGTGGCGGCGAGCGCAAAAGCTTTAAGGATGTGAAAAGTTATAAACGCCGCAAACGTTGGTTGGCTTGAAGCATGAAACACGTATGACCGATTTTTATGACGCGCTAGAGCAACGCGACCCCAGCCTGCGTGAGGCTTCGCTGTTGCAAGCTTTGCCCACCCAAATTGCCCATGCCCAAACCCGTGCGCCTGCATGGACGAAGATTTTGGAAGGGGTGGATGCGGCATCCATCCACACACGCCAAGCCTTGGCCCAACTTCCTGTGACCCGCAAATACGAGTTGCTGGCACGCCAACAAGCCGAGCGATCAAGCGATGTGTTTGGCGGTTTTTCTGCGGTGCGTTTTGGTAAGACCATGCCCCGTGTGTTTGCCAGTCCAGGTCCTATTTACGAGCCTGAAGGTGAAGCCACAGACTATTGGCGCATGGCCCGCGCCATGTATGCCGCGGGTTTTCGTGCAGGTGATTTGATCCATAACTGTTTTAGTTACCACTTCACACCGGCCGGTGCCATGATGGAGAGTGGAGCGCATGCCTTGGGGTGCAGTGTGTTTCCTGCAGGCACGGGTCAGACCGAGCAGCAATTGCAAGCCCTGTTGGAATTGCGTCCCAGTGCTTACAGCGGCACCCCCAGCTTTTTAAAAATATTGCTAGAAAAAGCCGCCGAAGGGCAAACGCCCTTGCCCTTTTTGCGTAAAGCCTTTGTCAGTGGAGAGGCGTTCCCGCCCTCGCTGCGCGATTGGTTGGCCGAGCGTGGTGTCACTGCTTATCAGTGCTATGCCACGGCGGACATTGGATTGATTGCTTACGAAACCGCCTCGCGTGAGGGTTTGGTCGTGGACGAGGGTGTGTTGGTTGAAATTGTGCGACCCGGGACGGGTGACCCAGTGGCAGAAGGTGAAGTGGGCGAGTTGGTGGTGACCACACTCAACCCCGATTACCCTTTGATCCGATTTGGTACTGGCGACTTAACCGCGATATTGCCCGGCAGTTGTCCCACAGGTCGCACCAACCAACGCATCAAAGGATGGATGGGTCGCGCCGATCAAACCACCAAAGTACGCGGCATGTTTGTACACCCAGGGCAAGTCGATCAAGTGGTGAAGCGGTTTTCGCAAGTGCGAAAGGCTCGCTTGGTGGTCAGTGGCGAAATGGCCAATGACCACATGCATTTGCATGTGGAGACCGAGCATGCGACCGACGAATTGCAAGCGGCATTGGCACAAGCGGTGCGCGACATCACCAAGCTTCGTGCCGACATTGTTTTTGCCAAGCCCGGCAGTCTGGCCAATGATGGCAAAGTGATTGAAGATGCGCGCAGTTACCAATAGCTTGTTGTGTTTGAGTCTGATCACAGTCTCAGCCTTTGCACAGACATTTCCCCTCAAAGACAAACCCATCACCTTGGTGGTGCCCTTTACCGCTGGCGGCCCGACCGACCGCTTGGCGCGCGACATGGCAGAGGCTTTGCGCAAACCCTTGGGTGGTGCAACGGTGGTGGTGGAAAACGCCTTGGGTGCAGGTGGCGCCATCGCCACACAAAAAGTGGCACGTGCGACGCCTGATGGCCATACCTTGCTGATTCACCATATTGGCATGGCCACCATGCCTGCTTTGATACGCAAACCTCCTTTTGATGTGCTCAATGACTTTGACTATTTGGGCATGATCCATGAAGTGCCGATGACGATTGTGGGGCGAACCAGTTTGGAGGCCAATGATTACAAGCAACTTGGTGCTTGGGTATCTTCACAAAAGGACAAAGTCAATCTGGGTAATGCAGGCATAGGCTCGGCTTCGCATTTGTGTGGTTTGTTATGGCAATCGGCCACGCGG
>RFMX01000252.1 GCA_009927495.1 Betaproteobacteria bacterium | reverse complement strand
AATTTCTACCGCGCCATTGGCATCAATTTGAAGCAGTTGTATGGCTCTACCGAAACCGCGGTGTTTGTTTGCTTGCAGCCGGACAACCAAGCGCGCGCCGATACCGTCGGGGTGCCATGTGCAGGTGTGGAAATCAAAGTGTCTGAGCAGGGCGAGGTGTTGGTGAAATCTGCCGGCTTGCTCAAAGGCTATTACAAAAACCCTGAGGCGACTGCCGAAGTGTTGACTGCTGATGGTTGGTACCACACCAATGATGCAGGCTTTATAGACAGCCATGGCCATTTGAAAATCATTGACCGCGTCAAAGACGTGGGTCGCATCCAAGGCGGCGCCAGTGACGGTGCGATGTTTGCGCCCAAGTATGTGGAAAACAAGCTGAAGTTTTTCCCGCACATCAAAGAGGTGGTGGCCTATGGCGATGGCCGCGACAAAGTCTGCGTCATGCTCAACATCGATTTTGAAGCGGTAGGCAACTGGGCCGAGCGTCGCAACTTGGGCTATGCAGGCTATACCGATTTGGCGCAAAAATCAGAGGTCTACCAACTCATGCTCGAGTGCGTGGAAAAGGTCAATGCCGATTTGGCCGCAGACGCTTTGTTGGCCGGCAGCCAAATCAGCCGCTTTTTGGTGTTGCACAAAGAGCTTGACGCCGATGACGGTGAACTGACCCGAACCAACAAAGTGCGACGCGGTTTTATCGCTGAAAAATACGCTGTGTTGGTAGACGCTTTGTACCAAGGCTTGACAGAGCAATTCATCGAAACTGCGGTCAAGTTTGAAGATGGCAGAACCGGCAGCGTCAGCGCCCATTTGCGACTGATGGACGCGCGTACCTTCTCGCCTGTGGAGCGTGCCGCATGAGCAAAGCCATAGGCGACGTGATTTTGGATGTACACAATATATCGCTGAACTTTGGTGGTGTGAAAGCCTTGTCCGACATCAGCTTCAATGTGCGTGAGCATGAAATCCGCGCCATCATCGGCCCCAACGGCGCGGGCAAAAGCTCCATGCTCAACTGCATCAACGGTGTGTACACGCCGCAGCAAGGCAATATCACTTTTCGAGGTCAAACCTTCAGCCACATGGACTCGCACCAAGTGGCGGTCATGGGCGTGGCGCGTACTTTCCAAAACCTGGCTTTGTTCAAGGGCATGAGCGTGCTCGACAACATCATGACAGGGCGCAACCTGCGCATGAAAAGCAATTTGCTGCTGCAAGCTTTGCGCTGGGGCCCAGCCGAGCGTGAAGAAATCGAGCACCGCTTACGGGTGGAAGAAATCATCGACTTCCTGGAAATTCAACCCTATCGAAAAACCCCTGTGGGGCAGCTGCCCTATGGTCTGCAAAAACGGGTAGACCTTGGACGAGCGTTGGCGCTGGAACCCCAGTTGTTGCTGCTGGACGAACCCATGGCCGGCATGAACGTGGAAGAAAAGCAGGACATGTGCCGCTTCATCTTGGATGTGAATGATGAGTTTGGTACTACCGTGGTTTTGATTGAACACGATATGGGCGTGGTGATGGACATCTCTGACCGCGTGGTGGTGTTGGACTACGGCAAAAAAATTGGCGACGGTACACCCGACGAAGTACGCAACAACCCCGAAGTCATCAGCGCCTACTTGGGCACAGGGCATTGATCACCATGGCATTCTTTCTTGAAACCCTGCTCGGCGGCCTGATGGCAGGCATGTTGTATTCGCTGGTCGCTTTGGGCTTTGTGTTGATTTACAAAGCCTCAGGCGTGTTCAATTTCGCCCAAGGTGCGATGGTGTTGTTTGCCGCGTTGGCGATGGCGCGATTTGCCGAGTGGTTGCCGCAGCTGACGGGATTGACCCAACCGGTGTTGGTTAACCTGATTGCTTTTGTGTTGGCGGGTGGGGTGATGTTCATGGTGGCGTGGTTGATTGAGCGACTGGTGCTGCGTCGCTTGGTAAACCAAGAGGGCACCACCTTGCTGATGGCCACCTTAGGCATTGCGTATTTCTTAGAAGGTTTGGGCCAAACGATTTTTGGCAACGATATTTACAAAATAGATATTGGCATGCCCAAAGACCCTGTGATGGCTTTCGACCATGTTTTTCCAGGTGGCTTGTTGATCAACCAAGAAGACCTGATCGCGGCCCTCATTGCTGCGCTGTTGGTTGCTTTGCTGTCCTTGTTCTTTCAAAAAACCGCCACCGGCAGAGCGCTGCGAGCTGTGGCCGACGACCACCAAGCCGCGCAATCGATTGGCATTCCTTTGAACCGCATCTGGGTCATTGTCTGGTGCGTGGCGGGTGTGGTCGCTTTGGTGGCTGGCATGATTTGGGGCAGCAAACTGGGTGTGCAGTTTTCACTCGCCACCATTGCTTTGCGTGCCTTGCCCGTGGTGATTTTGGGAGGCCTTACTTCTGTGCCTGGCGCCATCATTGGTGGACTCATCATTGGTGTGGGAGAGAAACTCTCGGAGGTGTTCTTGGGTCCTTATGTAGGTGGAGGCATCGAAATTTGGTTCGCCTATGTATTGGCTTTGCTGTTCTTGTTGGTGCGCCCACAAGGTTTGTTTGGCGAAAAAATCATTGACCGGGTGTAAGCATGTTCTACAGAGAAAACGGTCAATTCAAAACCTCTTATCCACAAGACCAGCAAATCTTCCCGATTGCGCAAGACCGCGTGTTTGTCGTGTTGCTGCTGCTGGTGGCTTTTGCCGCTGTACCCTTCTTCGCCTCCGACTATATGTTTCGCGCCATTTTGATTCCCTTTGTCATCATGGCGATGGCGGCACTGGGCGTGAATATTTTGGTCGGTTATTGCGGACAAATCTCTTTAGGTTCAGGCGCTTTCATGGCGGTGGGCGCTTACGGCGCTTACAACTTTTTTGCCCGTGTACCTGAGATGCCATTGCTGCCCGCCTTGCTCTTAGGCGGTTTATGCGCCACAGCGTTTGGCGTGTTGTTTGGCTTGCCCAGCTTGCGTGTCAGAGGTTTGTATTTGGCAGTCGCTACGTTGGCCGCCCAGTTTTTTGCTGATTGGATGTTTTTGCGGGTGAAGTGGTTCACCTTGGACACACCCTCTGGCTCGGTGTCGGTGTCCAATCTTCAGGTGTTTGGAATGTCACTGGACAGCGATGTCAGCAAATACCTGTTTTGCTTGACGTTGTTGGTGGTGATTGCGCTGCTGGCAAAAAACTTGGTGCGTGGTGCTATCGGCCGTGAATGGATGGCGATTCGCGACATGGACGTGGCAGCAGCCGTCATCGGCATTCGCCCCATGTACGCCAAGCTCTCTGCCTTTGCGGTCAGCTCCTTCATCATCGGTGTGGCGGGTTCACTGTGGGCGTTTATTTACCTAGGCTCTTGGGAGCCCAGTGCGTTTTCAGTTGACCAGTCATTTCGCTTGTTGTTCATGGTCATCATTGGTGGCATGGGCTCCATCATGGGTGGATTTTTGGGTGCGGCCTTCATCGTGATACTGCCCATTTTCTTGAACCAGTTTTTGCCTATGGTGGCTGGGTTGGCGGGCTTTGAAATATCCACCACCGTGGTGTCTCACGCAGAGTTGATGATTTTTGGCGCAATGATTGTGTGGTTCTTGATTGTGGAGCCGCATGGCTTGGCCAAGTTGTGGTCGATTGGTAAACAAAAAATGCGGGTTTGGCCTTTCCCCTATTGATGTGTAATTTTTAAGGAGACGATGATGAAAACTTTCAAACTTGTGTTGCCTGTGCTTTTGACAGCCTTTGCCCTTTCAGCAACCACCACAGTGCATGCGCAGTCCAAAGAGCAGTTCGTCCCTGTCTTGTCTTACCGCACGGGTCCTTACGGACCCAATGGCACACCTTGGGCCAATGGCTTTGTGGATTACCTAAAGCTTATGAATGTCAAGGGTGGTATCAATGGCGTGAAAATTTCATATGAAGAATGTGAAACCGGTTATGACACCGCACGCAGCGTGGAATGCTATGAACGCTTGAAGAGCAAAAACCCCAGCTTTGTGCAAACACTGTCCACAGGCGCCACATTCGCCATCACAGAAAAAGCCCCTGGCGACAAAATTCCAGTGGTCACTGTAGGCTATGGACGCAGCGAAAGTGCTGATGGTGCGGTCTTCAAGTGGAACTTTCCGATCGCCGGTACTTATTGGGTAGCCGCT
>RFMX01000142.1 GCA_009927495.1 Betaproteobacteria bacterium | reverse complement strand
CAGCACAACCATTGGGCATAGCTGAAGATGTTTTGGCCAATCCATGCAGGAGGCATATAGGCCAAGACTTCTTCGTTTTCGCTTAAGTGGTCAAAGTCTGCGCCGGCTTTGGCGCGGTCAAGCAGGCTGCGATGGGTATGCACCACACCCTTGGGGTTGCCCGTGGTGCCCGAGGTGAAAAACATGGCGGCCACATCATCGGCGTGGTTAGCCGCCACTTGGGCTTCAAAAAAATTTGGCTGTTGCTTAACGAACTGTTCACCGAGACCTTGCAAGTCAGACAGGCTTGCCAAACCCTCTTGCTGGTAATTGCGCAAGCCACGAGGGTCGTCAAAAAAAATGTGCGCCAATTGTTCGCAGTCAGGGCGAATTTCCAGCAACTTATCGACCTGCTCTTGGTTTTCCACCACCGCAAACCGCACTTCGGCATTGTTGATGGGGAAAACATATTCGGTGGCGACCGCGTCTTGGTAGAGGGGCACCGGAATCGCACCCAAACTTTGCACCGCCAACATACTGGCGTACAAGCGCGGACGATTGGCCCCCACCACGATCACATGTTCACCACGCTGCAAGCCGCTTTGGTGCAAGCCACAAGCCAAGCCTTTGACCATCTCGGCCAAGGCCTGCCACGTCAGGCTTTGCCAAATGCCGTATTCCTTTTCCCTCAATGCAGTAGCCAACGGCCGACGGGCCGCGTGGTCTAACAGCAATCGAGGAAAGGTGGTATTCATGGCAGGAGCGTATATTAGGGCCGACTTTGACGCTTTTTTGTCTTGTCGACGACAATTAAGGGAAGTCCCTTAGTCGATTTAACCCTTCTTTGATGAGCAACGATTTACCCCTTCACCAGCGCAGACGCTCACCCAGTGCCGCCGAGTTGGCCAGCATCCCTTGGCTTCAGGTGTTGCAAGACGAAGACCAATCGTGGGTGAATTCGCAAATTGTGGTGGGCGATGCACTGGCAGGCGATGTGGTGTGCCGCATTGGCAAAGCGCCCACCTATTGGTTTGGCGTGGTGCAAGGTTTGCTGAAAATGAGCGCAGACAACGCCCAAGGGGACAGCTTTACCTATGCAGGCTTGTCCGCAGGCGGCTGGTTTGGCGAAGGCACGGTGATCAAACGCGAGCCTTACCGCTACAACGTGCAAGCGCTTCGCCCCAGTGTGGTGGCAGGTTTGCCGATAGAAAGCTTTCACCGATTGCTAGAGCAGTCCATCGGCTTTAACCGCTTTGTGATGAACCAACTGAATGAACGCTTGGGGCAATTCATCGCTGCGCGGGAAATTGACCGCATGACCAACCCAGACATCCGTGTCGCCCGCAGTTTGGCGGCGCTCTTTAACCCCGTGTTATTTCCAGGAGTAGGTGAGGTGCTGCAAATCACCCAGCAAGAGTTGGCGTATTTGGTGGGCTTGTCGCGCCAGCGGGTGAACGTGGCCTTGCAACGCTTGGTGGCCCATGGTTGGATCAGGGTGACTTATGGCGGCGTGCGCGTGCTCAACCTCGCCGCCTTGCGCAGCCATACACTCGACACCCCATGAACGACAACACATCACGATTGAACAAACGCATGGCCGAACTCGGCCTGTGCTCGCGCCGCGAGGCCGACGACTGGATTGCCAAGGGCTGGGTCAAGGTCAATGGCGAGGTGGCGGCTTTAGGCAAACCGGTCAGTCCCATGGACCGCATCGAGGTGGACAAACTCGCGCGCGGCCAGCAAGACAAACAAGTCACCATCATCCTGAACAAGCCCATGGGCTTTGTCAGCGGTCAAGCCGAAGACGGCCACACCCCCGCCATCAACCTGATTGAGGCGCAAAACCGTTGGCGCGACGACCGCTCCCCACCCGCTTTGTGCCGCGTCAACGCATGGGCTTGGCGCCTGCAGGCCGCTTGGACATTGACTCCGTGGGTTTGCTGGTGCTCACCCAAGACGGCCGGGTGGCACGGCAATTGATTGGCGAGGATTCGCAGGTAGAAAAGAGTATTTGGTGCGAGTGCATTACGGCCGCTTGCCCGTGGGCGAGGTGCAAACCGATGTGCAGGCCTTGTTTCCGCCAGAACAATTGGCACGGCTGTGCCACGGCTTGGCGCTGGATGGTCAGCCCTTAAAGCCCGCCAAGGTCGATTGGCAAAACCCCGAGCAACTGAGGTTTGTGTTGCGCGAGGGCAAAAAACGGCAAATTAGGCGCATGTGCGAACTGGTGGGCCTGACCGTGGTGGGCCTGAAGCGGGTGCGCATTGGTCGCGT
>RFMX01000383.1 GCA_009927495.1 Betaproteobacteria bacterium | reverse complement strand
TGACATTTGCTGGCGCCATCTACATCACTTTCGTTTGTTTGTTACCTGAGTTTCTCATCCTCAAGTACAACGTGCCTTTCTACTTTGGCGGCACTTCGTTGCTGATCATTGTGGTGGTCACGATGGACTTCATGGCCCAAGTGCAGAACTACCTCATGAGTCAGCAGTACGAATCGCTGCTTAAAAAGGCCAACTTCAAGATGGCACCAGGTGGCTGATTGGGCGCATGGCAAAGGACGATGTCATCCAGATGCAAGGAGAGGTTGTTGAAAACCTCCCCAATGCCACTTTCCGGGTCAAACTGGAAAATGGTCATGTGGTGCTCGGACACATCTCCGGCAAGATGCGGATGCACTACATCCGAATCCTGCCAGGGGACAAGGTAACGGTTGAGATGACGCCCTACGATTTGAGTCGGGCAAGGATTGTGTTCAGAGCCAAGTAAGGCGCTGAACACGCAGAGTTAGTAAGGAACATGCAGGGCGTGTTTCAGGATTTTTTGGAGAATGAAATGAAAGTTTCGGCTTCGGTCAAAACAATTTGCCGCAATTGCAAAATCATCCGCCGCAAGGGCGTGGTGCGAGTCATCTGTACCGACCCGCGTCACAAACAGCGTCAAGGCTGATCTTTCACCGCATTAAAGAGGTCACAACATGGCACGTATCGCTGGTATCAACATCCCACCGCACAAGCACACTGAAATCGGTTTGACATCGATTTTTGGCATTGGCCGCACACGCGCTCGCAAAATTTGCGAAGCCACCGGCATTGCTTACAGCAAAAAAATCAAAGATCTGACAGATGCCGATTTGGAAAAAATCCGCGATCAGATTGCACTGTTCACCATTGAAGGTGACTTGCGCCGCGAGACCACCATGAACATCAAGCGTTTGATGGACATCGGTTGCTACCGCGGTTTCCGTCACCGTCGTGGTTTGCCCATGCGCGGTCAGCGCACACGCACCAATGCACGCACACGCAAAGGCCCCCGCAAGGCGGCTCAATCGCTGAAAAATAAAGAGGGATATTCATGGCAAAAGCACCCGTCAACTCAGCAGCACAACGTGTTCGTAAAAAAGTCCGCAAAAATGTGGCGGACGGCATCGCGCATGTGCATGCATCGTTCAACAACACCATCATCACCATCACAGACCGCCAAGGAAATGCTTTGTCTTGGGCGTCCTCGGGTGGTCAAGGTTTCAAGGGTTCACGTAAATCCACGCCGTTTGCCGCTCAGGTGGCTTCCGAGGTGGCGGGTCGTGCAGCCATGGATCAGGGCATCAAGAACCTCGACGTCGAAATCAAAGGTCCCGGCCCCGGCCGTGAGTCTTCAGTTCGTGCGTTAGCAGCCCTAGGT
>RFMX01000215.1 GCA_009927495.1 Betaproteobacteria bacterium | reverse complement strand
AAGATGTAGACATGCCGTTGCTCCGGATTAAACGAAGAGGTCTTCGACGCTCTTGCCACGCTTGGCCGCAACTTCTGAAGCGGTGGTGGACTTGATCAACGCATCAAGTGTTGCGCGAACCATGTTGTAGGGGTTAGATGAACCATGGCTTTTGGCAACGATGTCGGTAATGCCCATGACTTCGAACACTGCGCGCATAGGACCGCCAGCAATGATGCCGGTACCTTTGGGCGCTGGCGCCATTTGCACATTGGCAGCACCGTGGTGGCCAGTGACGTTGTGGTGGATGGTGCCGTTTTTCAAAGACACTTTGTGCATATTGCGACGGGCTTCTTCCATGGCCTTTTGCACAGCAGCAGGCACTTCTTTGGATTTGCCTTTGCCCATGCCAACGCGGCCATCACCATCACCAACCACGGTGAGTGCGGCGAAACCCAAAATACGACCACCCTTGACCACTTTGGTCACACGGTTGACCGCGATCATTTTTTCCTTCAGACCGTCGTCACGACTGTCGTCTTGCATTTTTGCTTGAACTTTTGCCATGTGTGTATCCGTCTTGGGTTAGAACTGCAAGCCGGCAGCACGTGCGGCATCGGCCAATGTTTTGACACGACCGTGGTAGGCAAAACCTGCGCGATCGAAAGCGACTTTTTCAACACCAGCTGCTTTAGCCTTCTCAGCGATACGCTTACCAACGACTTCTGCAGCTGCCTGGTTCCCACCTTTGCCGGTGGCGCCCAAGCTCTTGCGAATATCGGCCTCTGCGGTGGATGCAGTGGCCAATACCTTGGTGCCATCGCCAGAAATCACACTGGCGTAAATATGCAAATTGGTGCGGTTGACGGTCAAACGTGCGACGCCTTGCGTGGCAATGCGAATACGGGTTTGGCGGGAGCGGCGGATACGCTGCTGTTTTTTGCTTAGCATGTGGCAGCTCCTTATTTCTTCTTAGTTTCTTTGATGACGATTTTTTCGTCTGAGTAACGGATACCCTTGCCTTTGTAAGGCTCGGGTGGTCGAACCGCACGAATTTCAGCGGCGATCTGACCCACGCGTTGGCGGTCAGCACCTTTGAT
>RFMX01000318.1 GCA_009927495.1 Betaproteobacteria bacterium | reverse complement strand
GAGGGCATGTCAAAGTTGACAGGGTGGGAATAGCCCACAGCCAAATTGAGTTTGTTGCCTTGGGCTGCGGCTTTGTAACCGACACCGACCAAGTTGAGTTTTTTCTCAAAGCCTTTGGTGACACCAACACCATGTTGTTGACCAATTGACGCAAAGTGCCGCTCATGGCATTGGCTTCGCGGCTTTCATTGGCTGGCGCAAAACTCAAGCTGTCTGAGCTGTGGATCACTTTGACCAAAGCGTTGTTGGCAATAGAGAGGCTGCCACCAGTGCCTTTGACACTGATGTGCGCTTCGTTGATAGCCACATCCACGCCCTGGGGCACGGTGACTGGCATTTTTCCGACTCGGGACATATTCGTTTCTCCCTTAAGCCACGTAACACAAAACTTCGCCGCCGACGCCGGTGGCGCGGGCTTTGCGATCGGTCATCACGCCTTGAGGTGTGGTGACAATGGCCACGCCCAATCCGTTCATGACTTGTGGAATAGCGTTGTGGCCTTTGTAAACACGCAAGCCAGGGCGAGAGACGCGCTCAATGCGCTCAATCACAGGGCGGCCTGCGTAGTATTTCAAGGCGATTTCCAATTCGTGCTTACCGGCTTCGGTTTTGACATGAAAGCCATCGATATAGCCCTCATCTTTCAACACCTGGACGATGGCCAGCTTGACTTTGGAGGAAGGAACCGACACGGTCGGCTTGGCTACCATCTGCGCATTACGAATTCGCGTCAGCAGGTCGGCAATGGGGTCACTCATGCTCATATTGAATATCTCCTGCTGTGTTACCAGCTGGCCTTGGTGATGCCAGGAATATTGCCCGCAAAGGCCATTTCGCGAATCTTGGCGCGACCCAAACCAAATTGACGGAAGGTGCCACGGGGGCGGCCAGTGATCGCGCAACGGTTGCGTTGACGTGTGGGGTTGGCGTTGCGGGGCAACTTTTGCAAACCTAAACGTGCGGCGGCACGCTCTTCTTCACTGTGCTTGGCATCGTTTGCCACGGCCTTCAGTTCAGCGTACTTTTTTGCGTACTTAGCGACCAGTTTGTCGCGCTTGAGTTCGCGTTCAATCAAAGCTACTTTAGCCAAAGGGCACCTCAGTTCTTGAAGGGGAAACGGAAGGCGGCGAGAAGTGCTTTGCACTCGTCGTCGGTCTTGGCCGTGGTGGTGATGCTGATGTTCATG
>RFMX01000304.1 GCA_009927495.1 Betaproteobacteria bacterium | reverse complement strand
GATGATTTGCTCTTTCACACCGATGTTGTAGTTACCGCGACCGTCAAAAGCACGGCCGGAGATACCGCGAAAGTCACGCACACGGGGCAAGGCCACGGTAACGAAACGGTCGAGGAATTCATACATGCGAACGCCACGCAAAGTGACCATGCAACCAATGGCTTGCTGCTCACGGATTTTGAAACCCGCAATCGCTTTACGCGCCTTGGTCACCACAGGCTTTTGGCCCGCGATTTTGGTGAGGTCGCCCACCGCGTGGTCCATGACCTTTTTGTCGGCAACCGCTTCTGACACACCCATGTTCAGAGTGATTTTGGTCAGACGCGGCACCTCCATGGGTGACTTGTAGCCAAACTTAGCGGTCAACTCGGGGACCACTTTTTCACGATAGTGTTGTTGGAGTCGTGCCATGTTCATGCTGCCTTGATGACTTCACCACTGGACTTGAAGATGCGAACCTTCGAGCCATCGGTATTGACCTTGATGCCCACACGATCGGCTTTGCCGGTGGTGGCGTTGTAAATGGCGACATTGGACTGGTGAATAGGCATGCTTTTTTCAATCACGCCACCAGTGGTGCCCGCCATGGGATTGGGTTTGGTGTGCTTTTTCACCACATTGATGCCGTCGATCAAGAGGTGTGAATCATCGGCACGAACCGCGACTTTGCCGCGCTTGCCTTTGTCGCGTCCTGTGATGACGATGACCTCGTCGCCTTTGCGAATCTTGTTCATGGTCGGAGTCCTTAAAGTACTTCAGGCGCCAAGGACACGATCTTCATGAACTTCTCGGTACGCAGTTCACGCGTGACCGGGCCGAAGATACGGGTGCCGATAGGCTCGAGTTTGGCATTGAGCAACACTGCTGCATTGCTGTCGAACTTGACCAAGGAACCATCGCTGCGACGGATGCCCTTGGCAGTGCGAACCACCACCGCGCTGTAAACCTCGCCTTTTTTGACGCGGCCACGGGGTGCAGCTTCTTTGATGCTCACCTTGATAACGTCGCCAACGCTGGCATAACGACGCTTGGAGCCGCCCAGCACCTTGATGCACAAAACGGATTTTGCGCCGGTGTTGTCGGCCACTTCTAATCTGGATTCAGTCTGGATCATTTCATTTCCCAACTTGTACCGGGTATATGGCTGAAAAACTCAACCACTTTGCCCGATCAGTCTTGGGCCCGTCATCCGCGCCTCGAACCATTTCGCGGCGCTTTTGCTTGGGGCTGTCGTCTGTCTTTGTCTGCTGTTTTTAAAAGCAGAGCCGGCTATTATGGCACAGATTTGAGGGTGTAACTGTGGGCCAAGCTTAAATATTCTGAAAGCTCCGGTTTTTCACAGCCTTCGCTGAGCAAAACCGTGGCCACCGCCTCTGACGCCGCCGCCGATTGGCTAGCGTCCAAAAACAAGGCGCGTGAGCGCCTGGCCAAGACATCTTCCACCGTGCGGGCAAATTCGTGGCGGACCGCAAAACGCACCATGGCTTCACTCAAACCTGGCAAAAGCCAGTTGGCTGCGCCTGGCAAAGCGGCCACGGCAGCCTGCTCGTCTCCATATAAGTGCATGCCCTGGGGCGCGGTCAAGCTCACAGGGGACGGCTGCGGGCGGCTCGCGCCTTTAAACATCACAGCTGGATGCTCAGAGGAGTTGCGAAATTGCAACAACTTGCTGGTCAGGCATTGCGACAAGACATCGTGGGCCATGGCGCGGTAGGTGGTCCATTTGCCGCCCGTGACGGTGACAAAGCCGCTGGGGCTGACGCTGACCGTGTGTTCTCGGCTCAAACCTTTGGTGCTGGCACCTTCTTCATGATGCGGTTTGACCAAGGGGCGCAGGCCGACCCAAACACTGCGCACATCTGCACGCTTGGGCGCTTTGGCTAAATAGCGGGCTGATTCATTCAATATGAAGGCGATTTCTTCATCAAAAGGCGCTGGTTCGCGTGGCATATCGCTGCGTGGCGTGTCGGTGGTGCCCAAGATGACCTTGCCCAACCAAGGTACAGCAAACAAAACCCGTCCATCGGCGGTTTTAGGCACCAACAGCGCATGGTCGCCGGGTAAAAATTCTCGGTCGACTACTAAATGCACGCCTTGGCTTGGCGCAACCATGGCTTGCACCGTCGAGCCACTGGGCTGCGCATCGAGTTGTCGAAGTTGGTCCACCCATACGCCAGTGGCATTGACCACGCAGTCGGCCTGGACTTGAAAGGTTTGACCAGTTTCGTGGTCTTGGGCCACCAAGCCGCTGACCCGTCCCTCGGCGTGGAGCAGTTGCGTGACAGCACAGTAATTGACCACCAAGGCACCCGCTTGGGTGGCGGTACGGGCCAAATTGATGGCAAAACGTGCATCGTCAAATTGGCCATCCCAATATTGCACCCCACCGGACAAGCCTTTGGACTTGAGGCAGGGCATGCGGGCCAAGACACTGCGAGCAGATAAAAATTCGGTCGGGCCCAGGCCATCGGCACCAGCCAACAAGTCATAGAGTTTCAAACCAATGCCGTAAAACGCGGTCTCCCACCAGCGGTAAGACGGCATGACAAAGGGAATCGGTTGCGCCAAATGCGGTGCGTCATGCAACAACACCGAGCGCTCATGTAAGGCTTCACGCACCAGGCTGATATTGCCTTGCGCCAAATAACGCACACCGCCATGCACCAGTTTGGTTGAACGCGACGAGGTGCCTTTGGCAAAGTCGTGGGATTCGAGCAAGACCACTGTATAGCCTCGCTGGCTGGCCTCCAGCGCCACGCCCAATCCTGTTGCACCGCCGCCAATCACCGCCAAATCAAAGCGCTGCGGGACGGCCAACTGTTGAAGAAGTTCAGAGCGGGTCATGGGTGACTGACCAAAGAGGGGGCTGCGCCCAGCTGGGAACAGGCCCCCAGACAAAACGGGCAACCCCACCAGAGGGTTGCCGTTCGTCAGGCTTTAGCGAACGCGGCCTTCCTTCCAAGCGTTGAGCAGCTTTTCATAGGCGATGGTTTCGCCCTTTGGCTTCTCATTGGCCAATTTGGCCCAGGGAGCCGCTTTGTCGCTCAGGTACTTGGCAGGGTCACCCTTGGGGTTGAGCTTGGGTGCGCAACGGGCCATGCCAGCACGCTCCAAACGCGCCATCACATCGTCCATCTCGTTGGCCAAGTTGTCCATGGCTTGCTGAGGCGTTTTCTCGCCCGTCACAGCCACCGCCACGTTTTTCCACCACAGCTGCGCCAGCTTGGGGTAGTCAGGCACGTTGGTACCGGTGGGCGTCCATGCCACGCGCGCAGGGCTGCGGTAGAACTCCACCAAGCCACCCAACTTTGGCGCCATTTTGGTCATGGCGTCAGAGCGGATGTCGGACTCACGAATTGGCGTCAAACCTACGATGGTCTTTTTCAGCGAAGTGGTTTTGGCGGTCACGAACTGGGCGTACAACCAAGCGGCAGCGGTTTTGTTGGCGTCATGGTCTTTGAAGAACGTCCATGAGCCCACGTCTTGGTAGCCGTTTTGCATGCCTTGTTTCCAGTAAGGGCCGTTGGGGCCAGGGGCCATGCGCCACTTGGGTGTGCCATCGGCATTCACCACAGGCAGTCCGGGCTTGGTCATGTCGGCTGTGAACGCGGTGTACCAGAAGATTTGCTGGGCAATTTGGCCTTGGGCAGGCACAGGACCGGCTTCACCAAAGGTCATGCCAATGGCTTCCTTGGGTGAATATTTCTTCATCCAGTCCACGTACTTGGTCAAGGCATAGACCGCAGCAGGCGAGTTGGTGGCGCCACCTCGGGCAACAGATGCACCTTGGGGGTTGCAACCGTCAGCAGAGGCGCGAATGCCCCACTCGTCAACGGGTCGGCCATTGGGAATGCCAATGTCAGCGGTACCTGCCATGGACAACCAAGCGTCGGTGAAACGCCAGCCCAAAGAAGGGTCCTTCTTGCCGTAGTCCATGTGGCCATAAATAGGCTTGCCGTCGATGGTTTTCACATCGTTGGTGAAGAACTCAGCGATGTCTTCATAGGCGCTCCAGTTGAGCGGCACGCCCAGGTCGTAGCCGTACTTGGCCTTGAATTTGTCTTTGATTTCTTTGCGCTCGAACAAGTCAGCACGGAACCAGTACAGATTGGCGAACTGTTGATCAGGCAATTGGTACAGCTTCTTGTCGGGACCGGTGGTGAAACTGGTGCCGATAAAGTCTTTCAAGTCCAGACCGGGGTTGGTCCATTCTTTGCCAGGACCCGCCATGTAGTCGGTCAAGTTCATGATCTTGCCGTAGCGGTAGTGGGTACCAATCAAATCAGAATCCGAAATCCAACCGTCATAAATAGATTTACCCGACTGCATCGAGGTTTGCAGTTTTTCCACCACGTCACCCTCTTGGATCAGGTCGTGCTTGACGGTGATGCCGGTGATTTCAGTGAATGCCTTGGCCAAGGTTTTGGACTCGTACTCATGGGTGGTGATGGTCTCCGACACCACGGAAATTTCTTTCACACCCTTGGCTTGGAGTTTTTTCGCAGCCTCGATGAACCATTTCATCTCCTCCATTTGTTTGTCTTTGGACAAGGTTGAGGGTTGGAACTCGTTGTCCACCCATTTTTTGGCCTCAGCCTCTCCAGCCCACGCGCTGTGACCCAGCACCAAGGCTGCAGCGGCGAAGGCAATCGCACGGTATTTCAATTTCATGCCAGTCTCCTGAAAGTTTCCCCTTACTCTGAGAAAACACGTGTCTTGGGGAAGTTACAGACCGTGTCATGGGTTGGTGTGGCTAGCCTTTGCGCATGACAAAAACCAACCAAACCGCACTCGTTGCAGTCGCCCACCAAATCGAGGGCTCCTCGCTCAATTCAAACCACATCAGCAGCTGCCCTGCCAAGCCCACAAACATCAGGTGCAAATAAGCGCAACCCAACAGGCCGATGAACAAGCGGTCACCTCGGGTGGTGACCAAGGGCAAAAATCCTTTACGCGCCACCGTGGGCGAGCGTCGCTCCCACACCGTCATGCCGATCAACATGAGCACGATGCAGGTGAAAAAAACCGCCACCGGGGTGGTCCAAGCCATCCACTCAAGCATGGGGTTGTCTCCTGTGGTGTGTCATACGCGTCCCATGGCAAAGCCTTTGGCGATGTAATGCCGCACAAACCAAATGACGATGGCACCCGGCACGATGGTCAGCACACCGGCCGCGGCCAAGGTGGCCCAGTCCATGCCCGAGGCGCTGACCGTGCGGGTCATGGTGGCGACGATGGGTTTGGCGTTGACGCTGGTGAGTGTGCGTGCCAACAGCAACTCGACCCAGCTGAACATGAAGCAAAAGAAAGCGGTCACGCCCACGCCTGCCTTGATGAGCGGTAAAAACACTTTGACGAAAAACGCCGGAAAACTGTAGCCATCGATGTACGCGGTTTCATCGATTTCACGGGGAATGCCACTCATGAAACCTTCCAAAATCCACACTGCCAGCGGCACATTGAAGAGCAAATGCGCCATGGCCACCGCGATATGGGTGTCCATCAAACCGACCGTGCTGTAGAGCTGGAAAAACGGCAGCAAAAACACCGCAGGCGGCGTCATGCGGTTGGTGAGCAACCAGAAAAACACATGCTTGTCGCCCAAAAGCTGTAGCGCGAAAA
>RFMX01000277.1 GCA_009927495.1 Betaproteobacteria bacterium | reverse complement strand
ATCAGGCTGTTGATATAGCCCGAATACCAAGACACATCGGTGAAGATGGTGGCGTAGTTGTCCCAGGTCGGGTTGGCCGGAAACAGGCTGAAACTGGACAAATTTCTTGGTTGGTGCGCAAACTCATGTTCACCATCCAGTAAATGGGCAGCAAGGCGAACACGATGTAGAGCAGCAAAAACAAGCTGCGCTTTTTGAAGCGGCGCTCATCCATGGTCTTGCTCCTTGGCTTGGGTGCCGACACTTTGCATCCAGTTGTAGAGGATGAAGCACAGCAACAAAATGATCAAAAAGTAAATCAGCGAAAACGCAGCAGCAGGTCCTAAGTCGAACTGGCCCACCGCTTTTTGCGTCAGGTACTGGCTGAGGAAGGTAGTGGCGTTGCCAGGCCCTCCACCGGTCAGCACAAAAGGTTCGGTGTAAATCATGAAGCTGTCCATGAAGCGCAGCAACACCGCGATCATGAGGACGCCGCGCAGCTTGGGCAACTGAATAAAGCGAAACACCGCGAACTTGGAGGCACCATCGATTTGCGCCGCTTGGTAATAGGCGTCAGGGATGCTGCGCAAACCGGCATAACCCAGCAAGGCCACCAAGGGCGTCCAATGCCAATGTCCATCACCAGCACGGTGAGCCAAGCGTCCCGCGCATTGCCGGTGTAGTTGTAATCAATGCCCATGGCTTGCAAAGCCGCGCCCAGCAAACCGATGTCAGCGCGGCCGTAAATTTGCCAAATCGTGCCCACCACATTCCACGGGATCAGCAAGGACAAAGCCACCAACACCAAAGTCACCGAGGCCTGCCAGCCTTTGGCAGGCATGGACAGCGCCAGTGCAATGCCCAAGGGGATTTCCACCACCAACACGGCCAGCGAAAACACCATTTGCCGCCATAGCGCGTCATGCAGGTCTTGATCGCGCATGACAGCGGCAAACCACTCGGTGCCGACAAACACCCGGCGTTCTGGCGAAATGATGTCTTGCACCGAGTAATTGACCACGGTCATGAGGGGCACGATGGCCGAGAAGGCCACGCACAAGAGCACCGGCAAGATGAAAAACCAAGCTTTTTGGTTGACGGGCTTCATGCGATCCGGGCCTCCTGCTCATAAAAGCATGTGTGAATACCGAGCACCTGCACATACACGGTTTGACCCACTGCAGGTGCTTCGCTGTGGTTGGCCAAACGTACCCGCAGCACCTCACCCGCACACTGGGTGGTGAGCAAGCCGCTGGTGCCTAAGTCTTGCCAGCGCAGCACCTGAGCGGGCAAGCAACCCTCGGCAGGGGTGTTGCGCACAGTGATGTACTCAGGGCGTATGCCCAGCTTGAGCGACTCGGTACCCGCCAGGCTGAGGCGGAGATGATCCCCCAAAGGCAAGCGGTGCTGCCCCATCAACAGATGGTCTGCCTGTACGGTGGCGGGTAAAAAATTCATGCCCGGCGAGCCGATGAAGTGGCCCACAAAGGTGTGGGCGGGTCGCTCGAACAAGGCCTCGGCGCTGCCCACCTGCACCGCACGGCCACGGGTCATGACCACCACCTCTTGGGCAAACGTCAGCGCTTCGACTTGGTCGTGGGTAACGTAAATCAGGGTGTGTTTGAACTCTTGATGCACTTGTTTGAGCTTGCGACGCAGTTGCCACTTCAGGTGCGGGTCGATGACGGTGAGCGGCTCATCAAACAAAATCGCCGCCACATCGGGCCTGACCAAGCCCCGCCCAAGCGAAATTTTTTGTTTAGCGTCGGCTGACAAACCGGCAGCACGCTGGTTGAGCTGGCCGCTGAGCTCCAACATTTCGGCAATTTGTCCCACGCGTTGGCGAATTTGGACCTCGGGCATGCGCCGGTTGCGCAAAGGGAACGCCAAGTTGTCGGCCACCGTCATGGTGTCGTAGATGACCGGAAACTGAAACACTTGGGCAATGTTGCGCTCTTGGGGTGTTTTGTCGTTGACGATATCGCCATTGAAACGCACCTCGCCTTGCGAGGGTTTGACCAAGCCCGAGATGATGTTGAGCATGGTGGTTTTGCCGCAGCCCGAGGGGCCAAGCAAAGCATAAGCACCGCCTGCTTGAAAGCTCATTCTCATAGGCAGCAAGGCGTAGTCACTGTCTTGCTGGGGGTTGGGGCCATAGGCGTGGGCCAAGTCCAGATCGATACGCGCCACCATCTCAACGCCCCCCTTGGTGCAAATGCGCAGGGGCGCTCAGCAAAGCGCCACCCGCATCGAACACATAGGCGTCTTGCGGATGGACATACAACGCCAAACTTGAACCAATGTCAAACACATGCACACCGGTTTTTTGCATGACCAGCTCCAAACCGGCACAGTCCAAATGCACAAAGGTATCGGTACCGGAAATTTCAGCCAACTGCACCCGCCCTTGCAAACCCACATCACCCTCACGCTGCTCGGTGCGCAGCGCTGAGGCACGCACACCCAGCTGCAGACGGCGATGGCTGGCATCGACTTGCGGCAAAAGAATGGGGCACACGTTGTCAAGCATCCAGCCGGTGGCCTGTTGGTGGGCGTTCAGCACATTGATGGGCGGGTCGCTGAAGGCACGGGCCACGTCCAGCGATTGCGGTTGTCGGAACACCTCTAAGGTGGGGCCGTATTGCAGCACCCGCCCTTCCTTGAGCACCGCGGTATGGCCCCCCAAAAGCAAGGCCTCACTGGGCTCGGTGGTGGCATAGACCACCGTGCCTTCGCCCGCCTCAAACAACTGGGTCAGGTCTTCGCGCAACTCTTCGCGCAGCTTGTAGTCCAAATTGACCAAAGGCTCATCCAAAAACATGAAAGGGGCCCGTTTGGCCAATGCCCTGGCCAAGGCCACGCGCTGTTGCTGCCCGCCTGAGAGCTCGGCCGGCAAGCGTTTAAGAAACGGGTCGATGCGCAGCCGCTTGGCCAAGGCCTGCACCTGAGCGTCAATGTATTTGTCGTTGCGCAAGCGCAGGGGCGAGGCGATGTTGTCGTACACCGTCATGGAAGGGTAGTTGATGAACTGTTGGTAGACCATGGCGACTTTGCGCTCACGCACCGGCACACCGGTGACATCTTGGCCATCGACCCACACCCGCCCAGTGGTGGGCTGGTCCAAACCAGCCATGAGGCGCATCAGGCTGGTTTTGCCGGCTTGGGTAGCCCCCAAAAGCACCGTGACCGCGTTGGGTACCAAAACCATGTCCAAGGCGTGAACATGCATCTGCCCGCCGACAATTTGGCTGATCTGGTCAAGTTTCAAGGTCATGGGTGATGTTCTTTTCTTTTCGGATTTTTGTTCGTATTTGTTTTTATTGATTCGGTATTTTCCCTATGTTGGTGCCTGCTGAACATGGTTTATGGTTGCCAGAAAGCTATTTCAAACTCGCTATGAACCCCAATCCGCGTCAAACCCAGTTGCTGGAATTGGTCCAAGCCCAAGGCTCGGCTTCGATTGAGTTTTTAGCCGAGACTTTCTCTGTCACCCTGCAAACCGTGCGCCGCGATGTGCAACGCTTGGCCGAGGCCGGACTGTTGTCGCGCTTTCATGGCGGTGTGCGCATGCCGGGCTCGACCACCGAAAACATCGCTTACCGTCAGCGCCAAGCCCTGTCTTTGGACGGCAAAACCCGCATCGCCAAAGCGATTGCGGCAGCGGTGCCGCATGGCTGCTCGTTGATCATGAACATTGGCACCACCATGGAAACCGTGGCGCGGGAGTTGCGCCAGCACCGCGGCTTGCGCATCATCACCAACAACCTGAACGTGGCGCAAATCTTGAGCGACAACCCCGACTGCGAGGTCATCGTCACCGGTGGCGTGGTGCGTGGCGTGGACCGCGGCATTGTGGGCGAGGCCACGGTGGACTTTATTCGCCAGTTCAAAGTGGACATTGGCCTGATTGGCATCAGCGGCATTGAGGCCGATGGCACCATGCGCGACTTTGACTACCGCGAGGTGAAAGTGGCCAAGGCCATCATCGAACACTCAAGGCAAGTGTGGCTGGCTGCCGACCACACCAAGTTCAACCGACCCGCCATGGTGGAATTAGCCCATTTGTCGCTCATTGACCGCCTGTTCACCGACGCACCGCCGCCCGACAGTTTTGCGCAGTTGCTGGAACATTCGGGCGTAGAGTGCAGCATTGCCCAAGATGCCCCCGCTTATGAAACAACGCTCACTTTGGTGCGCTGAGTTTTTTTCAACACTGGCCCGACCATGTCCTATTTACTCGCCCTAGACCAAGGCACTTCCAGCTCACGCAGCATTGTTTTCAAAGAAGACGGCAGTGTTTTAGCGTCCGTCCAACAAGAGTTTCGGCAAATCTACCCCCAGCCCGGCTGGGTGGAACATGACCCGCAAGAAATTTGGTCCAGCCAGCTCGCCACCGCGCGGCAAGTCTTGCAACAAGCGGGGCTGGGCGCCAACCAAATCGCCTCCATGGGCATCACCAACCAACGCGAAACCACGGTGGTTTGGCGCCGCGACACCGGCCAAGCCATTTACAACGCCATCGTTTGGCAAGACCGCCGCGCCGAACCTGAATGCTTGCGCTTGCGTGAGGCGGGATTTGCGCCCTTGGTGCAGCAAAAAACCGGCTTGCTGATCGATGCTTATTTTTCAGCCACCAAACTGCAGTGGATTTTGGATAACGTGCCCAACGCCCGTGCCATGGCGGAGGCCGGGCAACTGGCCTTTGGCACGGTGGACAGTTGGCTGATGTGGCAACTCAGCGGCGGACGCATACACGCCACTGACGTCAGCAATGCGGCTCGCACCATGCTCTTGAATGTGCACACCAACCGCTGGGACGATGAGCTGCTGGCGCTGTTTCGCATTCCTGCGTCTGTGCTGCCCGAGGTTCACCCTTCTGCCTGCGACTTTGGCTACACCCAAGCGCAGTGGCTGGGCCACGATCTGCAGATTGGCGGCGTGGCTGGTGACCAGCAAAGCGCCTTGTTTGGCCAAGCCTGCTTTCAAGCCGGTCAAGCCAAAAACACCTATGGCACCGGCTGCTTTATGCTGATGCATACCGGCGGAGAATTTCAAAGTAGCCACAACGGCTTGATCACCACCAGCGCCGCCCAAGCCGACAGCACCCCTGCTTTTGCGTTGGAGGGCAGCGTGTTCATTGGCGGTGCGGTGGTGCAGTGGTTGCGTGACGGGCTGCGCGCCTTTGACAAAAGCGCCGATGTGCAGGCACTGGCCGAGAGCGTGCCTGATTCGGGTGGCGTGGTGCTGGTGCCGGCTTTCACCGGCTTGGGTGCGCCGTATTGGCAAGCCGATGCACGCGGGGCGATGGTGGGTTTGTCGCGTGGCACCACCATGGCGCACATCGCAAGAGCCGCCCTGGAGAGCATCGCGTTCCAAAGCACGGCTTTGCTGCAAGCCATGAACCGTGATGCCAGCCAAGCAGTCACCGAGTTACGGGTCGATGGCGGCGCTTGTGTCAATGATTTGCTGATGCAGTTCCAAGCCGATTTGCTGGGCATTCCGGTGCTGCGCCCAGCGGTGGTGGAAACCACGGCCTTGGGTGCGGCCTATTTGGCTGGCTTGAGTTCGGGCATCTACCTCAGCACCGCCGAGCTATCACAACAGTGGCGGATCGAGCGATGTTTTGAGCCGCAGATGTCGCGTGACCATGCGCAATCATTGATGGCGCAATGGGAAAAAGCGGTCAGGCAAACAGTGGCAAACTGAGGGCATGACCTCGCTTTCTTCTCTTCTGCTGCCCATGGCCTTTATAGGCGGAGGCAATATGGCCAGCGCCTTGATCGGGGGTTTGGTCAGAAACGGCACGCCCTCATCAGCCATTCATGTGGTCGAACCTCTTGAAGCGACCCGTGCAGCTTTGCAGGCCCAGCATGGGGTCAACCCAGTGCCCGCCGCTGATGCATCCCTGAACGAGTGTGCCTTGGTTGTTTGGGCAGTCAAGCCACAGGTCTTCAAAGAAGCCGCTTTGCAAACACAAGCCCATGTGTCCAAAGCTTTGCACCTGAGTGTGGCCGCTGGCATCAGCAGCGACAGCATTGCAGCATGGCTAAACACCGAACGGGTGGTGCGCGCCATGCCTAACACGCCAGCCTTGGTGGGTTTGGGGCAAACCGGTTTATTTGCCCGCAGCGCCGTCAACATGGATGAAAAACAAGCCATCAGTGGCATGTTGGGTTTGGTGGGTGCATCCCTTTGGGTGGAAGAAGAAGCTTTGCTTGATGCGGTTACTGCGGTTTCGGGTTCCGGACCTGCTTATGTGTTTTACTTTTTGGAAGCCATGGTGGACGCTGGCGTGAACATGGGCTTAACACCTGAGCAAGCACATCAATTGGCGGTAGGCACCATGACAGGCGCTGCAGCGTTGGCAAGCAGCAGCAGCGACTCACCCGCAGTACTGCGGGAAAAAGTCACTTCTAAGGGCGGAACCACCTATGCCGCGTTGACATTGATGAAAGACAAAGATTTACATGGCATCGTGGTGCAGGCCATGCATGCCGCACGAGACCGTGCTGAAAGTTTGGGTCATGAATTAGGCGGGTAAACCCACAATGGCCATTGCGTGGGCTTGAAAAGTAGTGTCACAATGAAGCCTGACTTCACTTTTTAGGTTTTCCACATGAACAAACTTTTGTTGGTCCTCATCAGCGCTTTGGCTTTCTCGGCAACCCCCAGCTTTGCCACCCCTTCATCTGCAACCACCGTGGTCTCTGCGGCCTCTTCTGTCACAGCTCACCTGCTGATGACCAAGAAAAAAGGCAAGTCACACAAGAAATCTAAAAAGCACAAAGCCGGTTAATCAAGCCCTGCGCCATAAAAAACCACCCATGGGTGGTTTTTTTATGCGCTGCCGAGCACACGAAGATGTAAGCCCCAAGCCACGCCGGCGAACACCGTGGCACCCAACCAATGGTTCATGCGAAAGGCTTTGAAACAGGCTTCGCGTTCTCGTTTGTAAATCATGCCGAAATGCCACAGGGCTTGAAAAGCGGCGATTTCCATGGCAAACCACAGCGGCCAACCCAAGCCAAAGTTTTGCAACATGACCAAGCTGCCCATGAGGTACATCACATAAAAAAGCAGCACTGCCCACACATCGAAACGCCCTAAGGTGATGGCCGAGGTTTTCATGCCGATGCGCAAGTCGTCATCGCGGTCAACCATGGCGTATTCGGTGTCATAGGCCAATACCCAAAACAAATTAACAGCCAACAAACCCCAGGC
>RFMX01000242.1 GCA_009927495.1 Betaproteobacteria bacterium | reverse complement strand
GACAGGCGGCACGGCTTGCCACACACCTTCCCAGGTGAGAGGCCCACCGTTGACCGCCGCAAATGCCATGGGTATGCCAAAGCTAAAGGCCACGCCCAGCACTGCTTGCGGCATGGCGACAAAGCGCTTGGCATAGGGGTAGATCAAGGTAACCGCCAAGGCCACAAACGACCACGCCACCGTCACCGCGTTGGTGGTGAGCACCAAGCCAAACGCACACAAAGCCAACACCGCACCTGCGGTCAGCGCTTGCTTGACAGACAGCGCTCCCGAGGTGACGGGGCGGTTGGCGGTGCGTTTGACATGCTTGTCAAAGTCACGGTCGGCTACATCGTTGACGCAACAACCCGCGCTGCGCATCAAAAACGTACCCAAGACAAACACCCCCAGCAAATGCCAGCCAGGAAAGCCGCCACTGGCCAGCCACAAAGCGCTGAGGGTGGGCCACAGCAGCAGCAGCCAGCCCGCAGGGCGGTTGAAGCGGATCAGGTCAAGGTAGAGCGCCAACTGGCTGGGTGGCGTGGTGGTTCTGGCGGTGTGGCGTCGTTCATGGAGAGGGCAAACCGCTTCAGGTGAGTCGATGCACGCCAGGCAACTCGCTGGCCACGATGGCGTTGCGCAAGGCGGCAATGGCTTCGTAGCGGGTGAAACTGCGCCGCCAGGCCAACACCACGCGGCGCGTGGGGGGCGGGTCGTTGCCCTCAACGATGGGCAGGTAGCGCACATAGGTGTCCAGCGATTTTTTCTTTTTGGTGTTGGTCAACAAAGCGTCTTTGGGCACACCCAGGCGCGGCACCAAGGTCACGCCCATGCCCGCAGCCACCATGTGTTTGATGGTCTCCAGCGATGAGCCTTCAAAGCTTTTTGCGAATGCCCTCGGCATCGCTAGAGAAGCGCGCGAATTCGGGGCAGACTTCCAACACATGGTCACGAAAGCAATGGCCATTGCCCAACAGCAGCATGGTCTCGGCTTTCAATTCTGTGGCGCTGATGCTGTCACGCTGGGCCA
>RFMX01000091.1 GCA_009927495.1 Betaproteobacteria bacterium | reverse complement strand
TCCGGTGGACATGGCGCTGCACCTGCCATTTCGCTACGAGGACGAAACCCAGTTGGTGAAGTTGGCCGATGCACGCGACGGTGAGGTGATCCAAATCGAAGCGGTCGTGAAAAGCTGCAATGTGGTGTTCAAGCCGCGCCGCCAATTGCAAGCCGTGGTCGATGACGGCAGCGACACCTGCACCCTGCGGTTTTTCAATTTCTACCCCAATATGCAAAAAGCCTTGGAGGTGGGTCGATCGGTGCGTTTGCGCGGCGAGGTGCGTGGCGGCTTCATGGGCCGCACCATGATGCACCCCACCGTCCAAGGCGCAGGCGGCTCCTTGGCCACTGCCTTGACCCCCATTTACCCCAGCAGCGCGGAGTTGCCTCAGGCCTATATCCGCAAAGCGGTGCAGGGTGGTTTGGCGCAGGCCTTGCGCAACCAAGTGTTTGACGAAACCATTCCCGCGCAACACCTGCCCCCGCACAGCTGGGGTTTGGCACAGGCGCTGCAGTTTTTGCACCACCCAACGCCCAGCGTGTCCATGGCGCAGTTGGAGGACAAAACCCACCCCGCTTGGCAGCGCCTCAAAGCCGAGGAATTGTTGGCGCAGCAGCTCTCGCAGTTGCAAGCCAAACGCGAACGCCAGTTGCTCAACGCCCCGGTGCTGCAACTCAGCACCATCCCACAAGGCGTGCTGGCGCAGTTGCATGCCTCGCTGCCGTTTCAGCTGACCCAGGCGCAACAACGGGTGGTGGGCGAAGTGGCCAACGACGTGGCACGGGCCGTGCCCATGCATCGCTTGCTGCAAGGGGACGTGGGTTCTGGCAAAACCGTGGTGGCGGCGCTGGCTGCGGCGCAGTGCATCGATGCGGGTTGGCAATGCGCCTTGATGGCACCCACCGAAATATTGGCCGAGCAGCATTTCGCCAAATTGGTGGGCTGGCTGGCCCCCGTGTTGGCGCCTCTCGGTCTGCAAGTGGCGTGGCTCACCGGCAGCCAAAAGAAAAAAGAACGCGACGCCATGCTGGCATTGGTGGCGAGTGGCGGTGCTGCGCTGGTGGTGGGCACCCATGCCGTCATTCAAGACAAGGTGCAGTTCAAACGCTTGGGGCTGGCCATCATCGACGAGCAGCACCGCTTTGGTGTGGCGCAACGGCTTGCCTTGCGGCAAAAGCTGTCTGACGAACAAACCAGCCCGCAGGCCAGCAGCAGCACCCCCCGCGAGCCGCACCTGCTGATGATGAGTGCCACGCCCATTCCCCGCACCTTGGCCATGAGCTATTACGCCGACCTGGATGTGTCGACCATCGACGAGTTGCCGCCTGGTCGCACGCCCATCGTCACCAAGCTGGTGGCCGACACGCGCCGCGACGAGATCGTTGAGCGCATCCGGTTGCAGTTGCAAGAAGGGCGGCAAATTTACTGGGTCTGTCCGCTGATTGAAGAAAGCGAAGCGCTGGATTTGCACAACGCCACCGACACCCACCAAGCCTTGTGCGAGGCGTTGCCGGGCGTGATGGTGGGCTTGCTGCATTCACGCATGCCGCAGGTGGAAAAAAAAGCCGTGATGTCGCTCTTTGTGCAAGGGCAAATGGGCGTCTTGGTCAGCACCACGGTGATCGAGGTAGGGGTGGACGTGCCCAATGCCTCGCTCATGGTGATTGAACACGCCGAGCGTTTTGGCTTGAGCCAGTTGCACCAGTTGCGTGGACGGGTGGGGCGGGGTGCAGCGGCATCGGCCTGTGTGCTGCTGTATAGCTTGGGTGAGCATGGGCGCTTGAGCGACACCGCCCGTGAGCGTTTGCGGGCCATGGCCGAGACCAACGATGGCTTTGAAATCGCAAAGCGTGATTTAGACATTCGCGGCCCTGGCGAGTTTTTGGGGTCTCGCCAATCCGGCGCGGCCATGCTGCGGTTTGCTGATCTCACCGTGGACCTCGAACTCTTGGACTGGGCCCGTCAACTCGCCCCCCGCATGCTTGACCACCACCCAGCACAAGCGGCCAAACACATTGAGCGCTGGTTGGGTGGAAAATCCGACTTTCTCAAAGCCTGACACACCATGACGCTGACCGAACTCAAATATATCGTTGCTGTGGCCCGTGAAAAACACTTTGGCCGTGCGGCCGAGGCCTGCTTTGTGTCACAGCCC
>RFMX01000094.1 GCA_009927495.1 Betaproteobacteria bacterium | reverse complement strand
CCACGCCACGCAATTGGCCCAGTTTGATTAAAAAAGGTTTGCCGTCCTCGGCAGGAGGTAACTCTGCACCTACCAAAGCGCAGGGTACTTTGATTCCCACCCGAGCGTTGGGTGCACCACACACGATGGAAAGTGGCTGTGCTTGTCCAACCTCCACTTGACACACACGCAGGCGATCAGCATTCGGGTGCTGTTCTGCAGCAGTAATAAGCCCCACCACGACTTTGCTGAAGGGGGGTGCAACACTGTGCATCTCTTCCACCTCCAGACCGGCCATGGTCAAGGTATCGGCCAGTTGCTGGGTACTGATGGGAGGGTTACAAAATTCACGTAACCAAGATTCTGGGAACTGCATAGCTATACCTTGGTCATATCAACGGAATTGGCTGAGAAAACGAATATCACCATCGAAAAACAAACGTAAATCATTCACGCCATAGCGAAGCATGGTTAAGCGATCAGGCCCCATACCAAAAGCAAAACCGATGTAATGCTCTGGGTCTAAGCCCATGTTGCGAACCACATTGGGGTGTACCTGCCCTGAACCTGCCACTTCTAACCAACGTCCTGCCAAAGGGCCACTGGGAAATTGGATGTCTATCTCCGCACTGGGCTCTGTGAAAGGGAAAAAACTGGGTCTGAAACGAAGCACCAAAGCGTCGTTTTCAAAAAATGTTTTGCAAAAATCGGTGAACACTACCTTCAAATCTTTGAAGCTGATGTTTTCACCAATCCATAAGCCTTCACACTGGTGAAACATAGGTGAATGGGTGGCATCACTGTCCACACGGTAGGTACGTCCGGGGGCAATCACTCTGATTTCTGGCATTCCATTGCCCGCCTTAATGCTTTTTTGGTGCGCTTGCACATGCGCCATGGCATGGCGTATTTGCATAGGACTGGTATGCGTGCGCAATAAATGACCACCTTCCACATAAAAGGTGTCATGCATAGACCGGGCTGGATGATCTTCGGGGGTATTCAAGGCTGTGAAATTGAACCAGTCAGTTTCAATTTCAGGACCTTGCGCCACAGAAAAACCCATGGAGGCAAAAATCAATTCAATACGCTCCAAGCTCAGACTGACTGGATGTAAACCACCTTGGCTGCGCAAACCACTTGGCAATGTGACATCAAGCTTTTCAGCTTGGAGTTGCTTGTTCAATTCTGCATCGGCTAGCGCTTGACGTTTGCCACTCAAGGCTTGTTCTATAGATTGTTTGGCTGCATTAATCAAAGCGCCTTGTGATTTTTTGGCTTCCAAATCGAGTTGGGATAAACCCTTCATCATGTCTGAAATACGTCCAGACTTACCTAAGAATTGTGCCTTGGCATTTTCCAACTCGGCCGCAGAATCACAAAGGGCAAAGAGATCTTGGGCTTGCTGCACCAGGGTATCTAGCTCGTTCATATCGTCTCACGTTTGAAATGAAAAAGGGATTGAAGCTGTATCACGCTTCAATCCCTTGGCCAACATGTCACCCAACTCAAAAAGATGGGCAGCGCAACCGGTTCAGGCAGCTAAACGTGCTTTAACCTGATCGACGATGTGTCCAAAGGCTGCCTTGTCGTGGACTGCTAAATCAGCAAGCATTTTGCGGTCAATTTCAATAGCAGCTTTGCGAAGACCATTGGCAAATTGGCTGTATGTCAAACCAAATTCACGTGAAGCCGCATTGATACGCGCAATCCATAATTGACGGAATACACGTTTTTTCGCACGACGATCTCGGTAAGCATATTGGCCCGCCTTCATCACCGCTTGCTTGGCAATACGGTAAACATTACCGCGACGACCGCGGAAACCTTTGGCAAGGGCTAAAACTTTTTTGTGTCTGGCTCTGGCCGTGACACCACGTTTAACGCGAGGCATAGTGAGTTCTCCTTGTTCGTCCGTTGATTACAAGCCAGCCATGGGCAGCATTTGCGCCATGTGACCCATATTGGTTTCATGCACACCTGTAGGACCACGCAAATGACGTTTGTTTTTGGTGGTTTTCTTGGTCAGGATGTGACGCTTGAAGGCTTGACCGCGCTTGACGGTACCACCTGGACGAACACGAAAGCGCTTTTTGGCGCTGCTTTTGGTCTTCATTTTGGGCATTGAATGCTCCTTTTTGTTTGTGCTCGTGAGGCGCTGCGCAACTGAACGCAGACTTGTTAGCCCCGAGACACTTGTTTGCGTGACCTTTTACGCAGTTGCTGCTTGAACAACTTCTGCGGCGGGTTTGGTCACGCCACCCGGTTTTTTCTTGCCAGGCGCGATCATCATGACCATTTGACGCCCTTCCAGTTTGGGAAACTGCTCAACCACAATCAGGTCAGCAAGTTCATCCCGAATTCTTTGCAACAACGCCATGCC
>RFMX01000096.1 GCA_009927495.1 Betaproteobacteria bacterium | reverse complement strand
GCACTTCTCCCATGGCGGCGATGGCTTGGGGTGTGAGGACAGCAAACTGGGTGCGGGTGAGGGCTTCGATCTGGGGCTTGGTGAGCAGGCCAAACAAGCTGGGCGTCAAGGCGGTGATTTGGTTGGGTGTCAAGGCTTGCAACTGCGAGGGCGACAAGGCGTCAAGCTGGGCGAAATTCAGTACCGCGATTTGACTCTCTTGCAGCGCTTGAAGCTGCTTGGGCTGCAAAGCGGCGACTTGCGCAGGACTCAAACTGCCCACCTGCGCTTGGTTCAGCGCCAAGACTTGCTCGGGGCGCAAGGCGCTGATTTGGGACTTGGTCAAGGCCGCTGTTTGAGCGACGGTCAAACCGTTGATTTGCGCTTGGTTCAGGCCCTGCAACTGAGGTGCTTTGAGCAAGCTGATTTGCTCGGGTGTGAGCACCGAGAGTTGCGCTGGGCTGAGGGTGGCCAATTGCAATGGGTTGAGGTTAGCCACCTGCTCTTGGGTCATGGCTTGGAGCTGCGCCTTCGACAGAGCCTGCATTTGGGCGTTCAGCAGCGATGCGGTTTGCTGATCCGACAGGGTTTTGATTTGTTCAGGCGTGAGTGAGGCCACCACCGAGGGGCTGAGCAACTGCACCTGTGTCGGCGAGAAGGCTTTGAGCTGCGCTGGGGTGAACACCGCCACTTGGCTGGGTTGGAGGTTTTGCACAAACTTGGCGTCCTGGCTTGCCAACACGGCCGGAGAGATGGCGGCGATTTGCTCAGGCGTCAAGCTTTGCAGCTGGGGCAGGCTTAGGGCGCTGATTTGCGCCTTGTTCCACGACTTGATCTGCGCGTCGCTCACCAAGCGCAGTTGCTGCGGGGTCAACACAGCCAGCTTGTCAGGTGTGACCTCGCTGGGGGTGAGTGCATTCAAGGTCTTGGCGATGGAGAGGTCAGCCGCAGTGATGGGCTGGGGCACCAACAAGGGTTTGTTGAAGGCTTTGCGCTGCTCGGGGTTGAGCATGGCGAGTTGATCGACCAACAAGGCCTGTTGCTGTCTGGGGCTGAGCAAGGCGATTTGGTCTGGGCGCAGGGAGGCAAGCTGTTTCTCGCTCAAGGCGGCGAGTTGCAGGTTTTGCAGTTCAACGATCTGTAGGGGTGTCAAGGCTTGTAACTGATCGCGCTGCAAAGCAGCGACTTGGCTGGGCAACAAACCCCGCAGTTGAGAACGGTTCAGCTGGGCCACAAACTCGGGTGCGAGTGCAGCTATTTGCACGGTCGAGAGTGACTGCAGTTGCAAGGGGTTAAGCAAGGCCACATCGGTGACTGTCAGCTTGGCGATTTGCTGGGGTGTCAGCGCCTGTACTTGCTCGGTAGTGAGTGACTTGAGGGTCAGGCGCAGTTTGTCGTTGCTGAGAGTCGCTACTTGGTCGGGCAACAAGGTTTGCACTTGCTCGGACTTTAAGCGCTGTATCTGAACCGAGGTCAGCACACTCATTTGCTTGGGATTGAGCGCTTGCAGTTGCTCGCCGGTCAGCTCCGTGATCTGGCTGTTCGAGAGCATCTTCATCTGGCTCTCGCTCAAGGCGGCGAGTTGTTGTGGCTTGATGCAAGCGATCTTGC
>RFMX01000098.1 GCA_009927495.1 Betaproteobacteria bacterium | reverse complement strand
TGCTGACCAAGGCTTTGAAGACCGCAGGGGGCAGTTCAGCGATTTGCTGCGGGCTTAAGGCTTTGAACTGATTGCAGCTCAAACACTGCAACTGGCTCTTGTCCAGCGAGGTCAGCTGGGCGTTAGAGAGGGTGGCTATTTGGTTGGCTGTCAAGGCCTGCAACTGGCTCTCACGCAGCTTGCTGAGGGTGCTGGGGTCGAAGGCGGTGAGTTGGGGTGGGGTGAGTGCAGCGATTTGCGCCTCGTTCAAGGAGGTCAGTTGGGTGGGGCTTAAGGCCTGGACTTGACTCAACTTCAAAGCAGAGATTTGGGTGGGGGTGAGCGAGTTCAGCTGGGTAGGGGAGAGGGTTTGCAGTTGCTCGCCCGACAAAGCGGCGATATGACGGGTGCTCAGAGATCGCAGTTGGCTGGCTGACAGCAGCTCAAACTGTTGCAGCGTCAAATTGGCAACTTGCGTGGGGTTCAAGCCAGAGAAAGTGCCAGAGGAGATGGCTTGCAACTGCTCAGGTGTCAATTGCGACATTTGCTTGCTGCTGATAACGGTCAAGTTGGCATTGCTCAAAGCCGCAGTTCTTGCTGTGTTGGCAGCACTCGCAGGTGAGGCAGGCGTCAAGGCGGTGGACGAACGGGTTGGGGTATTGTTGATGGCCTTATTGAGGGCATCCGTGGTAAGTGTGTTGATTTGCTCGTCCGTCATCGCCGCAAATTGATCCACACTCAATTGAGATAACTGACGACTGCTCAATACGCCTAGCTGCGCTGGAGTTAGACCACGGATTTGCGCATGACTCAGCGAGGCAATTTGCGCAGGGGTGAGCGTCGTGATCATGCTGGGCGTCAACACTGCCATTTGGGCAGGGTTCAGGTTCAGTGGCGTTGTGCTGATATCGGGATAGTTCATTGCCGCCGTGGTTCTGAGCGTGTTGGGCAAGCTGTAATTGGAAGCCAATCCACCGTTGCCGCCATCACGCAAACTCACGCCAGTGATCATCACGGGTTTGGGCGCACCTACCTCGGGTGTTTCAAATTGCGCCACACCCGTGGTAGTCAAAGTTTCGCTGCCGACCAATCCTATTAAGCCAATACTGGGCGCAGCTGCCGTGGTGGTGCCGTCATAGGATTTGTCTGCCACCCGAACAGTCGCTGCTAATTCTTTGGCAAGAATCGTGGCGGATTTGGATACGTCAGTGGGAAAGCTGTAATTGCTAGCGATCAGGTTGTAATTTCCTGCCAACCCACCACCCGTACCATCGTTCAGGTTAACCGTCACCGAATTTAAATTGACAGTGCGGGTACCGGCATTTTTACTGTCAAAGTTAGCGGTTCCCGAGGCATTGACGGTTTCGCCAGGCACCAAGCCATCAGTGATAGTTACCTTGGCTGTGGCCGTAGTGTTGCCGTCATAGGTTTTGTCATTGACCGACAGGGTAGCCGTCAATGGTTTGCGGGTGATGGAAGCATTGACTGTGCCTGTTAATACATAGTTGGTGTTGGCAGTGACCAAACTGCTGGTCAAGAAAGCATTGGCAGAACCCACATTTTTGCTGGTGATGGTGGCGCTTCCGGTGACATTGGGCGCAGATTGGCCCAGCACCATGCCGGACAGTTGAAAGTCGGTAGCGAAAATATTGTTGCCGTCATAGGCCTTGGTAACGGTGATGCCCAGTGGCTTGGGATTGACAATCCACGTTGAGGCTGCTCCAGCAATGGGTACGGCCGTGCTGTTGCTGAAACTCAAGCCACTGCTGTAGCTGATGCTGTAAGTGCCGGCATTGGTGTCGACTGGGATGCTCGACCCCGTTAAGGTGTTGGGAGAAGTGCC
>RFMX01000100.1 GCA_009927495.1 Betaproteobacteria bacterium | reverse complement strand
ACCGATTGACAGCCTTGCGCTCACCATACTTTAAGTCATGCCTGATGGGCTCACTGCTGGCCGCTGCTTGTATGGCCCATTCGCAATCCGCTAGCAACGATGAATGGGTGCAATTTCCACCCCGCCCAGGCGCTTCAGCACCGAAGGTTCAAAACGATAAACCCAAGGCGGCTCGCAGTACCCCCCCCGTCACAGCCTCGACAGACGACGGATGGATCAAGTTCCCCCCCTTGCCACCGCCCAAGCCTTCCAGCATTGCTAAACCTGATGCTGTTGCACCAGTGCAAGCGACGACGCCACCGCCCCAAACTGCAACGCCTGCTCCAGCACCTGCGCCTGCGGCAGCTGCTGCCCCCGCATCCAAACCGCCAGCCAGCTCAGAGTTTGTCTTCAAAGCCTTCAAATTTGAAGGGAACAAGGTGTATTCCAGCAAGCGCTTGGAACAATTGCTGAAAACAGCTCTTCCAAATGTTCAGGACTTGACAGATTTGCAAAAAGCCACTGACACCTTGGCACAGTTTTACCAAAACGAAGGTGTTTTAGCCCGTGTGGACTTGCTACCCCAAGACCTGACCGAAGGTGAGGTGCTCATCACCATCACCGAAGGCAAGTTTGCAGGCGCTAAGCTGGAAACCCCCAACAGTGCCAAACTGTCATCGGACTACTTGGTCAAACTGGTGGAAACCGCCCAACCCAAGGGCGAGGCTGTGCGCATGAGCCAACTTGACCGCGCCACCTTGCTGTTGGGTGAAGTACCTGGAGTACAAGCCAATATGCGCTTGCGCTCAGGAGAGAGAGAGGGCGAATCCGAGGCCTTGCTGCAAGTCGCTGAAGTCAAAGCTTGGGACGGCCAGGTCAGCTGGGACAACGCAGGCCCGGTCTCCACCGGCTTTAACCGCCTTAGTACCCAACTCAACCGTTATGGTGCATTCGGTCGCGCCGACATCAGCAGCATGCAGTACATGCACAGCGACGGCACCGACTATTTGCGTCTGGCCTACAGCGAGCCCTTAGGTTACTGGGGCAGCCGCTGGGGTACGAATATGTCTTTGAGCCGTTACAAAGTAGTGACCAACGACTATCTAACGCTCAACCCACATGGCCCTGCTAACAGCGTCGGGTTTGACATGACCCTGCCCTTGCTACGCAGCAGAACCAGCAGTGCCAGCATGCAAGTCGCCATGGATCGCAAATTTTTCCGCAACAACACCAATGCAGGCGTGATTTCAGACTATTTTATGGACACGGTCACCACCAGCTTGCAAGGCACCCGCAACGACGAGTGGTGGGGTGGGGGTGAGACCAGCGTGGGGGCGCAAGTCGTCCGAGGCTTGGTAGATTTATCCGGCTCGCCCAATGAAAAAAGTGACGCCAGCAGCAGCATGACCGCCGGGCGCTTCACCAAGCTGCGCTTGAACCTGAACCGTCAGCAGACCTTGGGCCCAACCACCCAGTTGGTGGGTTCCTACCAAACGCAAGTCGCCAGCAAGAACTTGGATGGCAGCGAAAAATTTTCCTTAGGGGGTATGCAAGGGGTTCGCGCCTATCCCTCTTCCGAGGCGAATGGCAATGCTGCGCAACTGCTGACAGTGGAATACCAAAAAACCCTGCAAGTGCAACAGTACCCATTTAAGCTCAGTGCATTTCTTGATGCTGGCCGTGTCACCAAGCTCAAATTCAACACTGGCTCGGGCATCAACACCTACAACTTGCAAGGCGCAGGCTTGTGGGTAGGTTCATCTCTGCCCAACCGCTGGGGTCAAGCACAATGGCGCATGACTTGGGCGCATCGCATAGGCACCAACCCCGCGGCGCAAGCCAACGGATTGGACCTGGATGGAACATTGCACAATGACCGCTTCTGGTTATCGGTGATACAGCAGTTTTAAATATGAACAAGCATTGCCCCCTCCCTTTGCATACATTGGCCTTTGTGTCGGGATTGCTGTGCATGGGCATGCTGGTGCAAGCCCAAACCACCCCTACACCCACGCAACTGCCCCAAGGCGGCAAGGTGGTGGGCGGCAATGCAGCCATCAGCAGCTCGGGCAGCACGCTGACGGTGCAGCAAAGCAGCCAACGCGCCGCCATCGACTGGAACACCTTCAACGTCGGCTCTGGCGCTCAGGTCAACTTCAACCAACCCAACGCTGCTGCTGTCACCCTCAACCGTGTGCTGGACAACAACCCCAGCCAAATCATGGGGCGCATCAACGCGCCGGGCCAAGTCTTCATCGTCAACCCCAATGGTGTGCTGTTCGGCGCCACCTCGCAAGTGGACGTTGGCGGCCTCTTGGTCACCACCCACGGCATCAGCAATGCTGACTTCATGTCCGGTAAAAGTACTTTTGAGGGCAATGGCAATTCCGGCAGCGTGGTGAACTTTGGGACGCTGCAGGCCTCTCTAGGGGGCTACATCGCCCTGCTGGCGCCTCAGGTGCGTAACGAAGGCGTCATCATCGCCCGTGAGGGCACCGTCGCCATGGCGGGGGGTAACAAAACCACCTTGGTCTTTAGCGGCCAAAGCCTGACCGCGGTGCAAATCGATCAAGGCGTGATGGATGCACTGGTAGAGAACAAACACCTGGTCAAAGCCGATGGCGGCTTGGTGGTGATGACCGCTCGCAGTGCCAGCGTGTTGATGGGCAGCGTGGTGAGAAACAGCGGCGTGGTGCAAGCGCAAACCATTGCCAACAAGGGCGGTCGCATCATGCTGCTGGGCGACATGACTTCGGGGACCACCGAGGTCAGCGGCACCTTGGACGCATCCGCCCCCAATGGTGGAGACGGTGGCTTCATTGAAACCTCGGCAGGCAAAGTGAAGATTGCTGACGAGGTACGCATCACCACTTTGGCAGACAAAGGCAAAACCGGTCAATGGTTGGTAGACCCCGGCAGCTTCAATGTGGCTACCAGCGGTGGCGACATCACGGGTGCGACCCTGTCAGCCCAATTGACGTCCAATAATGTGGAACTACAAAGTGCGGCCGGCACGTCTACCAGCTCAGAAACTGGAAATGTCACCATCAACGATTACGTTCAATGGGGCAGCAACACCACCTTGACATTGACAGCGTCCAACAATGTCAACGTCAATTCACGAATCGTTGCGACGGGCAATACGGCTGGTCTGGTCATACGCCCCAACACCACGCACAACGCAGGTGGCACACCCCAAACAGCTTCTGGCAGTGGCACCTTCAATCTGCTGTTGGGCAAGTACATCACTTTGTCGGGCAGCAACCCCACGCTATCGATTGCGGGAAACAGTTACACGGTTATTAACAGCTTAGGCAGTTACGGCGGAACCACCTCTGGGACTCTGCAAGGCATTCAAGGCAATTTGGCTGGTTTCTACGCTTTGGGCAGTGACATCGATGCCAGTTCAACATCCAGCTGGAACAGCGGCACAGGTTTCAGACCGATTGCCTACAGTGGCTCGGGTTTCAGCGGCACCTTTCAAGGTTTAGGTCACAGCATCACAGGCTTGACGGTGAATCCCACAGGCCTGACTTCGGTGGGGATGTTTGCCTCAACCACCTCCACGGCGACCATTTCCAATGTGGGACTGATAGGCGGCACCACTTCCTCTGCAGACGCCACCAATTTAGGCGGTTTGGTGGGCGTCAACCAAGGTGGCACCATCAACAAAAGCTTCAACACCGGAACGGTGACCGCCAACCATGCGGCAGCCGGCGTGGGTGGCTTGGTAGGGGGTAATGCCAGCTTAGGCAAGATCACCAATTCCTACGCTACGGGTAACGTCTCCACAGGTGCCAATTCAGGGGCTATTGGTGGATTGGTGGGGTTTTCCAATGGCACGATTTCCAATTCATATGCGGAAGGTGCTGTGACCGCAGGGGTCAACACTGGCCGAAATTTGGATACCGATTCCAACGGTGTGGGCGGACTGGCAGGCTATGCCTCTGGTACGGTTTCGAACTCTTATGCCACGGGCGCTGTGCTGGTCACGGGGCCCACCAGCCAAGTCGGTGGCTTCATGGGCTTAGGTAAAAACCTCATCCTCACCAACAGCTATGCCACTGGCAGCGTGAGAGTCAACGGTACTGGCAGCCACATCGGCGGCTTTGTGGGCAATAACAGCAGTCTAACCCTTACCAACGCATTCGCCACAGGCGAAGTCGCTGCAGGACCTGCCTCCAGCTTTGTAGGCGGCTTTGTTGGTAATGCCAATTCAGCGGAACCGTCATCAAGAATGCTTATTCCACAGGGCGTGTGACCATTGGCAATGGCCCAGGCGGGGGTGGTTTTTCGGGTGGCTTGAGCAATGGAGCCACGGTCGAGAACAGCTTCTGGAACACCGAAACCTCGCTTGTAGATATCAGCTTTGGTGGTACGGGTAAAACCACCGCTCAACTGAGTGCTTCTAATATGCTGACTTTGGTTAACTGGGACACAGAACGCCTGACAGGTGGCGACACTGCGACGCCACTGGTCTGGAAAATGATTTCGGGTCAAAACAACAATTTTCCCGTCTTGGCCGTAGGCGCGAGTGTGCTGTATGCGCGAGCAGTCAATGGCAGCAGCACCTATGGCTCGGGCGGAACTTTGAGCTACAAGGTTTACAACAGCCAAAGCGGTGGCTCTGAAGCCATGGGTTATGCATTGACTGGCACACCTGTTTGGAATTTT
>RFMX01000301.1 GCA_009927495.1 Betaproteobacteria bacterium | reverse complement strand
TTGTTGCATGTCGTCAGGCAACGGCCTGTGAAATTGCAGGGACTCACCCGTCATGGGGTGAATAAACCCCAATTTGTAAGCATGCAATGCTTGGCGCTGGAGGTTTGCGGCATGGCTGCCACCGTACAGGGTGTCGGCCAACAAGGGGTGGCCAATGGAGGACATATGCACCCGAATTTGATGGGTACGGCCGGTGTGCAAAGTGCAATGCACCAAACAGCCCAACTCTTGGCTGTCTAAACAACGCAAGCTGGTATGGGCGGTTTTGCCAGACTGTTTGGCCAAATCCACCACAGCCATGCGCAAACGTTGGCGCGAATCACGGCCAATGGGGGCATCTACCTCTCGCAACAACGCTCCGCGCCAAGGGCGGTGGGCGATGGCGAGGTACTCGCGGTGGACTTGCCGCGCAGCAATCATGTGCACCAAAGCGTCCATGGCGGGGCGGGTTCGGGCGGTGACCATCAAACCGCTGGTGTCCTTGTCCAAGCGATGCACGATGCCAGCGCGGGGAATCAATTTGAGGCCGGCATCTAAAAACAGCAACCCGTTGAGCAAAGTGCCACTCCAATTGCCGGGTGCGGGGTGGACCACCATGCCCACGGGCTTGTGGATGACGCGTAAGTGCTCGTCTTCAAAGACCACATCCAAGGGCAGGTCTTGGGGCACAAACGCCTGCGACATGTCGGTGGGTTGCAAACGCACCTGACAGCTGTCAAAGGCTTTGACCAAATGCGCCACTTTGGTGACCACTTGTTCACCCACGCTAACACAACCCTCTTCGATCATGTGCTTTAAGTGGTTGCGGGAAAACTCCGGCAACAAAGTCACCAAAGCGCGGTCTAAGCGCTGCCGGTGCAAGTCAGTGGGAAAGGCAAGATCGCGGACTTCAACTTCAACAGCGAGTTCATCGCTTTCAAGTTCAGCCAATGTCGGGAGGGCTGTTGGTGCTTTGTGGGTAGGGCTCATCGTTGATAATGCATGCCATTCAAAGCCTAAAGGTTGATTGTGTTGAGATTTCTTTCATTATCGGTGGTGTTGGTAACGCTTGTGCTCTTCGGTTGCGCGACCGAGGAAAAAGACAAGACCCTCAAAATGAAACCCGAGGAACTCTACGAGGAAGCTCGAGACAGTATGAACGGCGCTTTGTACGATAAGGCTATTGCCCTGTACGACAAACTCGAAGGCCGAGCAGCAGGCTCCGTGCTGGCCCAACAAGCCCAGCTGGATAAAGCGTATGCGCTGTACAAAAACGGTGACCGCGCCACGGCCATCGTCACACTGGACCGCTTCATCAAGCTCAACCCCGCCAGCCCAGCCCTTGACTATGCGCTGTACCTTAAAGGTACCGTCAATTTCAATGACGACTTAGGCCTGCTGTCCAAATGGTTCAAGCAAGATTTGGCCGAGCGTGACCAAATGGCCGCCCGTGAGTCTTTTGAAGCCTATAAAGAGTTGGTGACCCGCTTTCCCAATTCAAATTACACCCCAGACGCCACCTTGCGCATGCGTCATATCGTCAATTTACTGGCCAAGGCAGAAATCAAAGTCGCTCGTCATTACTTCAAAAAAGGCGCTTATGTGGCCGCCATCAACCGCGCACAAACCACGCTGAACGACTACCAAAACATCGCGGCAGTAGAGGACGCGCTGATTATTTTGATTGACTCTTACGAGGCTTTGGGCTTGACCAAGCTCAAAGATGACACTATTCGTGTGCTTCAGGGTTCTTATCCCCAAAGCCAGTATTTCACTGACAAAGCCCCGCCACCGCCGCCAACACCTAGCAAGAGTTGGTATCAGTTTTGGTGAGACCGGCCAAGGCTTGTAAAAGTTCGGGCAAAGTCTGAACCCTGTGCATGGGCGGCAAATTGGCCAGTAATCGCCTGCCATAGCCGGTGCTGACCAAGCGGTTGTCGCAAACCACCAAAGCGCCTCTGTCACTTTCTCGACGAATCAAGCGCCCCGCTCCTTGTTTCAGTGACACAGCGGCTTCTGGCAAAAAATAATCATTGAACGAACTGCGTCCTTGCGCTTCCAAGCGTTGGCCGCGAGCTTCCACCACCGGGTCATTGGGTGGGGGAAAAGGCAGTTTGTCGATCACCACCGCTTGCAGCGCGTCGCCAGGAACATCAAAACCTTCCCAAAAGCTGGCTGTCGCCACCAAAACGCAGCCCTGCCGTCCAGCTTCGATGGCTTGGCGAAAACGTTGCATCAACTGTCGCTTGGGACTTTCGCCTTGAACCAAAACTTCTAAATCGCCGGTTTCGCCCAAGGCAGCTTGCAACTGCAAGCCTATCGCTCGCAAAGCGCGAGAGGTGGTGGTCAGCACCAGTGTGCGTCCACCTAAAGCCCGTGCGATTTGCAGTGCAACTTCTCCCACGGCTGCGCTGTGTTGGGCATCTTTAGGTGACACCATGTCGCGTGGCACATAAAGCCAAGCTTGGCTTGCATAGTCAAAGGGACTTTCAACACGCAAGACGGTTGCCTGCGATAAACCACAGGGCTCTGTGAACCAGCTCAATCGCTCGTCGTCGCCGAGGGTGGCCGAGGTAAAAATCCAACTGCGCGGCAAATCCACAGCATTGCCTTGAGAGTCAGGAACCGTCACCACGGTTTGTAACAAACGGCTTTGCATCACGTCCGCAATGTCCAAGGGCGCTTCCATGCACCGCGCTTGTGCCCCCACCTCCAACCAACGCACAGAACCAGCTGGGCATTCTTGGGAAAAGTGGGCAATCAAACCAATGATGTCGCTCACGCGCTCATGCAAGCGAACAAACTCTGGCGCAGCATCTGCCACCACTTCCAAGGAAGCCAATACCCCCTGGGATCGCTGCGTCAACAGCAGCATGGCGTCGCCCCAGTCTTGGGGGTGGATGCCCTGCGGGTAACCTGCCAACCACCGCAAACGGGTGTTGGGCGGGTGCTTGCCAATCAGCAGACGAAGGTCGCGCAAAGACTTTTCAAACTCACCCACCACGCCTTGCCAATCGGCTAAGCCCTTGGCCAATTGCAAACCGCAGGCAAGGATGTCTCGGGCCAAATCGAGCATTTGCCCCAAGCCCAGTTGTTGGCCTAAAAACTGTATGCCGGTTTCATTGAGTTGATGGGCTTCATCAAACACCACCACCCTCACACTGGGCAGCAACTCGGCCATGCCACCCTCGCGCATAGCCAAATCCGCAAAAAACAAATGGTGGTTGATCACCACCACATCGGCTGACATCGCTTCTTTACGGGCTGCGTTCACATGGCATTCTTTCCAAAAACTGCAAGTTGAACCCAAACAGTTGTCGCGGTTGGAGGTGATCAGGGGAATGAGCGGCGAGCGCTCATCGAGCGTGGGCATTTCAGCCAAATCGCCTGTGCGGGTGGTGTTGGCCCAGGTTTGCATCTGCGCCAAGGTTCTGAGCGAGGTACGGTCAGGCAAGGTGGGCGCTTGTTGTGCCATGGCCAAGCGTTGCTGGCAGACATAACTGCCGCGTCCTTTGAGCATGGCCAAGCGCAAAGGCAAGCCTAAAGCAGCGAGTAAATCGGGGATGTCTCTGGCAAAAAGTTGGTCTTGCAAGGTTTTGGTGGCCGTCGACAGCAACACACGCTCGCCACTCAGCAACGCAGGCACAAGGTAGGCAAAGGTCTTACCAACACCCGTACCCGCCTCCACCACCAAGGAGCCGCCCTCTGCCACGGTATCGGCCACGGCTATGGCCATGGCGGTTTGACCAGCGCGGGGTTTGAAATGCGGGCTAGATCTGGCCAGCGGTCCCAAGGAACCAAATACTTCCTTGACCGCGTCCGACAAAGGGTTTGTCAAGGTTGGCTCATCATGGCTTGTCAAGCGGTTGAACAGGAAGCGGGGCAGCCCCTGGTGTTCCACGCTGTCCGCGGTTACGCTCTACTTGCTCGCGGTGTTCCTTGGCCTGCTGCAGTTTTTGCAAGTGATTTTCACGCTCGGCTTTGGCTTTGGCCGCTTTTTCTTGATGGGCTTGCTGACGCTCACGCAAGGCTTGTTCCCGCTGGGCATTTTTCTCTAAATATTCAGCTTCACGCGCCTCTTTTTCTAAGCGGGCTTCGTTTTTCTCCAGATTGCTCTCTAGCTTGTCAAGGTGCTGCTGGGTGCTGCGGGCGCGACGCTCGGCAGACTCGGCCTGGGTCTCCAAGCTGTTTTTCTCTTCGATGCTTTGCAAGGCGGCCGCGCTGCGTTGCTTGCGCTCTTGGTCGTTCAGAACCCGCTCTTGGGCGCGAAGTACATTGGTTTTTTGCAAGCGAATTTTGAAGGCATCATCTTTGCAGCTGTTGACGTTGAGTTTTTGGTAACAAGCGCGAAGGGCTTGGCTGTACTCAGCCTCCATTTGACTGCGCTCAGCCTTGATTCGATCGCGTTCTGCAGTCAGGTCTAAGCCCTGTGCCAAGCCATCTTGCGCTTGCACACCTGCCACCGGTAAGAGCAGCAAAAAGGCGAACAAACTGGATAGAAAATGTTTCATGTCAACGAAGTATCCACCATGCGCCGCCCCAGCGCCAAAAAAGCCCCTGACTGCATCTCGCGCAGCCGAGAGGCGGTGCGCGGAAACTCGTGGGACATGGGCCCCTCGGAGTACAAGTCCTCGGGAGCCACATCGGCCATCACCACCAATTTGACGCGGCGGTCGTAAAGCACATCGATCAACCATGTAAAACGCCTGGCTTCGGAAGCCATGCGCACTTCCATATGCGGCACACCGCTCAAAAAAACCGTGTGAAATTGGCTGGCAATTTCCAAGAAATCGTTTTGTGATCGTGGGCCGCCGCACAAGACCTTGAAATCGAACCACACCAGACCACCCGCACGGCGTTTGGCCCAAATTTTGCGGGATTCAATCAGCAACAAGCCATCTTGGTCCGGGGTTTCAGCCAAGCGGTCAAAGGTTTGGTGCATCAGCGCCTCGTTGGCGTCGTTGCAGGGGCTCAAATAAAGCTGGGCTTGCTCCAACATACGGCCTCGGTAGTCGGTGCCATTGTCAACATTGATGACTTTCATACTGGCGTTGAGCAAATCAATGGCGGGCAGCATGCGGTCGCGGTGCAAACCATCGGGGTAGAGCTCGTCGGGTTTGAAGTTAGAGGTGGTGACAAAGCCAATGCCGTTGACCTGCATGGCTACCAGCAAACGGTGCAAGATCATCGCGTCGGTGATGTCAGCGATATGAAATTCATCGAAACAAATCAGCTTGAAGCGCTTGGCCATGCGCCTGCCCAACTCGTCCAATGGGTTGACTGTGCCTTGTAGTTCATACAATTCACGGTGAACCTCTCGCATGAATTCGTGAAAATGCAAGCGGGTTTTGCGCTCAATAGGAACGGCTTGGTAAAAGCAATCCATCAAAAAACTTTTTCCCCTGCCTACACCGCCAAACAAATAAACGCCTTGCGGAATATCGGGGTGGTTGATGAGTTTTTTGAGGGCGTTGGCACGCTTGAGTTTGTAGCCAGCCCATGCCTTGGCGCAATTGTCTAGCGCCTCGACAGCGCTCAGTTGCGCGGGATCGCTGTGAAAGCCCCGCGTTTTGAGCTCTTGCTGGTAAATCTCAGAAACCGACATGCAAGACAGTATTTATTTGGCAAAAAGCCAATAAGGTGAGCTGAGGGGCAAGTAAATAGGCTTCATACTTTCAGTATACAAAACAGCTCCCCCAAGCCCAAAACGATTGCGTCACGGGTGTGTGATTAAATCAAGCAAAGCTAAAAGCTTATCGGTTAAATGTTGAATCAGTTGGTTTACATGACAAAAAAATTGCACAAAATTGTGATCGTAGGTGGTGGCGCCGGCGGTTTAGAACTGGCCACCAAATTAGGCAAAACCTTAGGGCGAAAAAACAAAGCGTTGGTCACACTGGTTGACAAAAACCGCACCCATATTTGGAAGCCCAAGCTGCATGAAATTGCGTCTGGCAGCATGGACTTTGGCGACCATGAGGTGGATTACATGGCACACGCCCATTGGAACCACTTCACTTTTCGCATCGGTGAACTCAATGGCTTGAACCGCGACAACAAAACCATGATTTGGCACCTTATGTTGACAGCGATGGGGTTGCCGTCACCCCTGTTCAACAAATTACTTACGATACGCTGGTGCTTTGTATTGGCAGTTTAAGCAACGACTTTGGCACCCAAGGCGTGAAGGAATATGCCTTGCGCCTCGAAAACCAACAAGACGCAAAACAGTTTCACTCCAAGATGGTGAATGCGTGCATCAGAGCGCACAACCAGCTAGAGGCCATCAACAAACGGCAGCTGCATGTGGCGATCATTGGTGCGGGGGCTACTGGGGTTGAGCTGGCAGCGGAGCTGCACAGAACCACCCGTGAAGTGGTTGCCTTTGGTCTTGACCGTATTGACGCGGACAAGGACATCAAGGTCAGCTTGATAGAAGCAGCCGACCGCATATTGCCAGCCCTGCCGCCGCAGCTGTCCAAAGCCACAGAAGAATTGATTGAATCTTTGGGGGTGCAGGTTTTCACCCACGCCAAAGTGACCGAGGTATTGCCCACGGGGCTGCGTCTGGCTGACGGCCGAATACTTGACTCCGAACTGGTGGTGTGGGCTGCTGGGGTAAAGGCACCGGATTTATTGAAGGATATTGGCGGTTTAGAAACCAACCGCAGCAACCAAATCGTTGTTCACGACACGCTGCAAACCACGCGTGACAAAGATATTTTTGCGCTCGGCGATTGCGCAGCCTGCCCTTACCCTGATGGCCATGGCGGTTCAGCCGGACTCGTTCCACCACGCGCCCAAGCGGCGCACCAACAAGCTTCTCATCTCTACCAACAAATCCTGCGCAGGTTTGCCAACAAACCCCTTAAACCCTATCACTACAAAGATTTTGGTTCTTTGGTGTCCTTAGGGAAATTCAGCACCGTCGGCAACATGATGGGCGGCCTGATTGGCAAAAACTTGATGATTGAAGGCTATTTCGCCAAATTGATGTACCTGTCTTTGTACAAATTACATGAATTGGCTATCCACGGCTTTTTAAAAGACCTCGCTCTACACCTTGGCAAGAATGATCACCAAGCAAACCAACCCAACGGTCAAGCTGCATTAGGACTTTCTTCGCTGGCAAAAGGCGCCATCACAAGCAGCGTTGTTCCGCACCATTCAATTAGCAAATAATTTAAAAACTATGAGTTTGTAGAATTTGCCAAATACATGAGGTATTTGGCGTGAAAAAACTTATCTTGGTTTTTATTTTTATTTTTATCAAATTTTGCCAACGCTAAAAACGATTGAAGGTTTGGTGGTTGGGGTGGCAGATGGCGACACCATCACCGTGCTGGATCAACAAAAGAACACCTACAAAATCAGGCTGCAGGGTATTGATGCGCCTGAGAAAAATCAAGCTTTTGGAGAAAAATCCAAGCAAAGCCTTCACGACCTGGTCCATAGCAAACAGGTACGCATTGAATACGACAAAGAAGACAAATACGGTCGCATCGTTGGCAAAGTCACTTTGGAGGATATAGATATTTGCCTGCAACAGTTGGAGTTAGGAATGGCGTGGCACTATAAAAAATACCAAAACGAGCAGTCTGTATCTGACCGTGCGCTCTACAGCGAGACAGAGTTGAAATCCAAATCGCTCAAGCTTGGGCTTTGGACGGAGGACATGCCCATGCCGCCTTGGGAATTTCGAAAAAAATAAGCTCGATCGGTTAACCTCAAACTTTCAGGAGCTTGTTTTGGATATGCAGACTGGCCGACCGGCCACCCTCAGCCCACGCGGCATGGTCACCTCCCCCCACAGCTTGGCGTCCGCTGCCGGCGCAGATGTGCTGCGTGCAGGTGGCTCAGCGGTTGACGCAGCCATCGCAACCGCAGCGGTTTTGGGCGTGATTTACCCGCATATGACGGCATGGGTGGCGACGCGTTTTGGCTGATTCACGACGCCAATACCGGCAAAGTGCGTTACCTGAATGGCGGCGGACGAGCCGCAGCCAGCGCAGACCCCGCATTTTTCAAAAGCAAAGGCTTGAGCGAAGTGCCTTTTCGCGGTATTTGGCCAGCCACGTTGACCACCCCAGGCGCAGTGGCCAGTTGGTGCGCCGCACATTCCGCCTATGGCAAGTTGGGCATGCCCCGCATCTTGGCCTCGGCCATGGACTATGCCCATAACGGCTACCCCGTGAGCCAGCGTTTGGCGGGTTGGATGCAGCGCAGCCAAGCCGATTGCAGCGCCCAGCCAGGCTGGCCTGCATTGTTCACACCGGAAGGCACATTGCCCCACACTGGAGAAACACGGCGAAACCCTGGGCTGGCCCGCACCCTGCAAGCCGTGGCCGAGCAAGGACAAGCCGGGTTTTACCAAGGTGAAACAGGAAAAGCCTTGGCAGCACTGTCCAAGCAACACGGTGGTTTTTTCACCTTGCAAGACCTTGAGCGCCAACAAGCCGAATGGAGCGAACCAATTGTGGGCAGCTACCGCGACCTGACGCTGTACCAAACGCCTGCCCCCACCCAAGGCTTTACCGTGTTGCAAATGCTCAAACTGGTGGAACCCTTCGAGCTGCACAAAAAAGATTTTGACGATCCAGAACGCATCCACCTGATGGTGCAGGCCAAGCAAATCAGCTACCACGACCGCGACCGCTGGCTGGGCGACCCCGCTTTCACCGACATGCCCATGCAGCAGTTGCTGAGCGACGCCTACCTTGACCAACGGCGCAACTTGATCAACCGCGAAAAGGCTTTGGCTTGGGACCAAGTACCTTCTTATGGCAGTTTGCGCGGCGACACTGTGTATATAGCGGTGGTGGATGAACACGGCCAAGCGGTGTCGCTGATTCACAGCCTGTATGGCGCATTTGGCTCTGGCGTGGTTAGTCCTGAAACCGGTGTTTTATTGCAAAACCGCAGCGCTTATTTCTCTTTGCAGGACGGCCACCCGAATGTGTTGGCGCCGGGCAAAATTCCCATGCACACCTTGATCGCGTCCATTGGTTTTCGCCATAACAAGCTGTGGAGCGTCATGGGTTGCATGGGCGCTGATGGGCAACCGCAAATCCAGTTTCAGGCCTACAGCGCCATGCTGGACCACGGCTTGGATATTCAGCAGGCGGTGGAAGCACCGCGCTGGCTCTCAGGGCGTTTTGCGCTGGGCGAAGCCCGGGACACTTTGCATGTGGAAAGCCGCTTAGGGCATGTCGCCCTTGACGCTTTGGCGGCCAAAGGCCATGTGCTCAACCGTTGGGGGCCGTTCAATGAATTGGCCGGTCACGCCCATGGCATCACCTTGGAAGGTTCTCAGCAAACCCGTTTTGGTGGCAGCGACCCGCGCAGCGATGGCGCGGCCATCGGTTACTGAGCGTGGCTTTCGCTCAAGGGCAAGCTGCAGACAGCGGCTATCAAATGCTGGTCTATGCTTTCGGCCTCGGCCTTGAGCCACTTTCCGTTGCCGCTGCGCCGTGCCACCAAGTTGCCCGTGGCCATAGGACCGGACATGGCGTGGATTTGCATCACCCGCGCCTGACTTTGCTCACAGTCATATTCTTCGACCGAGCGAAACGACTCGGTGCCTTGGCCATTGGATTTGCCCAAATCGTTCAAAATCCAAGCACGGCGATAGCCGTTGATGATGCGCAAATTGTCTTTATCGACAAAAAAACGGGCGGCGTTGTTATCGGTATGCACCAACTGCCATTCCGCATGGGCTGCAAAACTCAAGAAAATCAATAATATTGGTAGTTTTTTCATATTTAAAGCTCTCAGATCTTCATTTTCCAGCGGGCGTGCCGAAACAAAGACTACCTGATTTTGTTTTCAGTGCTGGTAATCCATGCCCGAAAGGTCTTTTTGCTGCTTTCCAACCCGT
>RFMX01000240.1 GCA_009927495.1 Betaproteobacteria bacterium | reverse complement strand
ACTCAAAATAGCAGCGAAAGCTTTGACCCGCTCGGGTGAAGAGCGGGTCAAGCCTGAAGCGGGATAGGGGTTGAAGGGGATGAGGTTGAACTTACAGGGCAAGGGTTCAGCGTTTCGGGGACGAACCAGCTCGACCAAGGCATTGGCATGGATGTCGGTGTCATTCACACCGTCGAGCATGCAGTACTCAAACGTGATGAAGTCACGTGGAGCATGGTCCAAATAATTGCGGCAAGCTTGCAGCAACTCCGCTAATGGATATTTGATGTTCAAAGGAACCAAGACATCGCGCAAGGCGTCCGACGGTGCATGCAAGGACACCGCCAAAGCGACGGGGCAGTCAAGGCCTAGCCGCTCCATCATGGGCACCACGCCCGAGGTGGACACGGTCACACGGCGGCGCGACAGACCATAACCGTGGTCGTCCAACATGGTTTTGAGGGCAGGCACCAAGGCGGCATAGTTTTGCAAGGGCTCGCCCATGCCCATCATCACCACATTGGAAATGACACGTTCATCCACACCACGCTCTTGGCGCAAGGTTCGTTCGGCGAACCACAGCTGGGCAATGATTTCTGCGGTGGTGAGGTTGCGGCTAAATCCTTGGGCGCCGGTCGAGCAAAACGTGCAGCCCACAGCGCAACCGGCTTGCGAGGACACACACAAGGTACCGCGGTCGGTTTCGGGGATGAACACGGTTTCAATCGCATTGCCCTGCCCCACGTCAAACATCCATTTGATGGTGCCGTCAGCCGAATCGTGGCGGCTGACCACGGGGAGGGGGACGATGTCGGCGCTTGCCTGCAACTTGGTACGCAGGCTTTGCGCCAAGTCGCTCATCTGCGCAAAGTCAGAGATGCCTTTGTGGTGGATCCAGCGAAACAGCTGAACCGCACGGAATTTTTTTTCCCCCTGCGCCAAGCACCAAGCGACCAAACCGTCCAGATCGAAATCAAGCAGGTTGGTCTTCATGGTTTAGCAGGGGCTACGCATATCAGTGGCCAAAAACATTCATGCCAGCAAAAAAGAATGCAATTTCATGGGCGGCGGTGTCTGGGCCATCAGAGCCATGAACCGCGTTGGCGTCGATACTGTCAGCAAAATCGGCGCGGATGGTGCCTTTGTCGGCCTTTTTGGGGTCGGTTGCGCCCATCAGGTCGCGGTTTTTCAGGATGGCGTTCTCGCCTTCGAGCACTTGGATCATGACGGGGCCAGAGATCATGAAATCGACCAAATCTTTGAAAAAAGGACGGTCTTTATGAACACCGTAAAAAGCTTCGGCTTCGCCACGGCTGAGGTGGGCCATGCGCGAGGCGATGACTTTGAGGCCAGCGCCTTCAAAACGCGAATAAATTTGGCCGATGACATTTTTGGCCACTGCGTCGGGTTTGATGATGGAGAGAGTGCGTTCAATTGCCATGGTTAAGTTTCCAAAAGTTATCAAAAATAGGGAGGCTGAGCTCGAAACTTCAGATTTTAGCCTTGCGTGGCTTGGGCTTGGATCGAGCGACTGCGGTTTTTTGGTCGCGCCGCTGACGGGCTAAGCTGTCAGCGCCAATAAACAACTCGCGTGAGGGAGTTGCTTTGCCTGATTTGGCGGGTGTTCGTCTGGGCAAGCTGGGTTTGGCAACCGTCGCTTGGTGAGGCGTTTTTGCCGCCCCCAGATGCGATGCACCGGCACTGCGGGTGAGTTGGTCAATATCGTGGGCGTCCAACTCCATCCAGTCGCCGCGCTTTAAGCCACGGGGCAGCACCATCTTGCCGTAGCGGATGCGTATCAAGCGACTGACTGCGTGACCCACCGCCTCGAACATGCGACGCACCTCACGGTTACGACCTTCTTGGATGGTGACGCGGTACCAACAATTGGCACCTTCGCCGCCACCATCTTCTAGGCTGCCAAACTGGGCCATGCCATCTTCAAGGTTGACGCCAGACAGCAGCTTTTCTTTTTCAATATTGCTCAAAGCCCCAAGCACCCGCACAGCGTACTCTCGCTCCAAACCAAAACGTGGGTGCATCAGCTTGTTGGCCAGTTCGCCTGAACTGGTGAACAGCAACAAACCCTCGGTATTCAGGTCCAGACGGCCCACGGCTTGCCACTTGCCTTGGTACAGACGAGGCAATTTGCGAAACACGGTAGGACGGTTTTGCGGGTCATCGCGGCTGACGATTTCACCCACCGGCTTGTGGTAAGCCAAAACCCGTACAGGCATGGCCTGTATACGAACGGGCAGCGACCTGCCATTGACCTTGATACGGTCACCAAACTGGATGCGCTGGCCAACATGGGCAAGCTCATCGTTCACGGTGATGCGGCCTTCGCCGATGAGGCGCTCCATCTCTAAGCGCGAACCCAGCCCAGATTGGGCCAATACTTTGTGTAACTTAGGGGTGTCGTCGCTCACGCAGGACTTTCATCAGAGGAACCCAGTGGTAAATCTTGCGAAGAGGGCTGCAGGCTGTCAGCCAATGTTTCAGCCGCGTCCTCTAAAAGCATGGGCATTTGAGCGGGGTCGACTTCCTGGATGGATGGGGTGTTGAAGAACTCGCTCACACCGCCAGGGGACTCCAAAGGCGGCAACTGGTCCAGCGACGCCACGCCCAAATCGTCTAAAAACTGTTTGGTGGTGGCGTAAAGCATGGGACGGCCCACCGTTTCACGGTGGCCAATGACCTCGACCCAGCCACGGTCTTCAAGTTGCTTTAACACCAAGGAGTTGATGGTCACGCCACGGATGTCTTCCATGTCACCGCGTGTGACAGGCTGGCGATAGGCAATGATGGCCAAGGTTTCCATGGCGGCACGAGAATACTTGGGCGGTTTTTCGGGGTGCAAACGGTCCAAAAAATCGCGCATTTCGGGACGGCTTTGCATACGCCAGCCACTGGCGACCTGAACCAGTTCGATGCCGCGCTGCGTCCAGTCGTCTTGGACGTCTTGCAAAAGGGTTTTGAGCGTGTCGGCGCCCAGCTCATCGTTAAACAGCTGGCGCAGCTCTCGCACCGACAAAGGTTGTGCGGCGCATAGCAGAGCAGTTTCGAGGACACGCTTGGCATCCAAGGTGTTCATAACAGGTATTCCGAGGGAAATTCAGCGGGTATTCTAACTGAGCACCTCGGACAGACCCCAATCTGACAAGGC
>RFMX01000356.1 GCA_009927495.1 Betaproteobacteria bacterium | reverse complement strand
TGAGTTGCTGAGCACCCGCTTTTTCATCCAAACCCACGTTGCGAATGTATTGCGATGGGTCGGAAATACGCCAACGCACATACCAGTCGATCACCATGCGCTGCTTTTCGGCCGTGAGCATGGGCTCGGAGTCCACGTTATCCAAGGTCAGCAAACGCTTGTCGATGAAGTTGACGTTTTGCAACGGTGGGGGCAACTTGAAATTCAGACCAGGTTCGGTGATAACCTTTTTGATCTGCCCCAATGAATACACCACACCAAATTGGCGTTGATCGACCACAAAAATGGTTGAGCTCAGCAGCAGCAACGCAAGCATGGCGGAAGAAATGTAAAGACCTATTTTGTTCATGGCAGGCAATTCATCGCAAATCGCGGTCGCGTTGACGGCTGTCACGACCACGGCTATCGGGGGAAGAAGATGGCATGGCGGGACTGGGAACCGACCCATTGCCATCAAGGGTGTTGCCAGCGTTTACCGCGGCATTGGCAGCGGCAGCTGGTGTGCCGTTGAGTTGCATGATTTTGTCAAGCGGCAGATACAACATATTGGAACCCTGCTTGGATTCGACCAACACCTTGGTCACGCTGCTGTAGATCTCTTGCATGGCATTGATATACAAACGGTCGCGTGTCACCTGTGGTGCTTTTTGGTACTCAGAATACAAAGACTTAAAGCGCTGCGCATCACCTTGGGCCTGCGCCACGATGCGTGACTTGTAGGCATCCGCCTCTTGCTTTAAGCGTGAGGCCGAACCCACTGCACGCGGAATCACATCGTTGGCATAAGCCTCGGCTTCGTTTTTGGCACGTTCACGTTCTTGACCGGCTTTAAGCACGTCGTCGAAAGCGGCCTGCACCTGTTCAGGCGGGCGAACACCACCTTGTTGCAAATTGATGCCCACCACCTCAATCCCGACGTTGTACTGGTCCAAGATGGTTTGCATGATTTTTCGCACACGCGGAGCGATTTGATCACGGTCTTCAGACAATGCGGCGTCCATGCGCATCTTGCCCACCACTTCACGCACTGCCGTTTCGGCGGCTTGCATGACCGCATCTGTCGGGTTTTTGCTTTCAAACAAATATGCACGCGCATCGGTGAGTCGGTATTGCACCGCAAACTTGATCTCGACGATGTTTTCATCTTCGGTCAACATCGCTGACTCACGCAAACCAGTGGCCTTGATGATGGCGTCGCGACCAACGTCGAGTGATCGAATTTGGGTGACAAACACCACTTCATGTCGTTGAATGGGGTATGGCACGCGCCAATTGAAACCAGCACCCACTGTGCTGTGGTAGCGCCCGAATTGGGTGATAACGGCTTGCTGCCCCTCTTGGACAATAAAGAAACCTGTGCCCAACCAAATCAAGACCACAACACCCGCCACCAAACCCAGCAAACCACCGGCTTGCTTGAAATCAGGATTGAAACCGCCACCACCACTGGGTGGCTGGTTGCCGCCACCTCTGTTTTGACCCAAAAATTTATTCAACTTGCGGTTGAGTTCGCGCCAAAGTTCATCCAGATCGGGCGGCCCATTGGACGCAGAGGGGCGTGGTCGTTTTCCATCGTCAGCGGGGGGCGGCTGAGAGCCCTCGGGAGGTGGCGTCGAACCATTGTTGTTCTGATTGGCGTCATCGCCTCTGCCCCAACGGCCATCGTTCAAATTGAACATACCCGCTAAGCGTCGTCGAATAGGCCAAAACCAAGTTAAGAAATTCATGCGCAGTCAATCAAAAAAAGTGGCAAGCCGCCATTGTGCCTAAACCTGAGGGCGTACTTTGATATCAAGCATTTAACGGTGAAATGCTAAGGGATAAGGGTTTTGCTGTGGCCTGCAATGCAGTGTGCAACAAGCGTTGTCGCAAACTGTCCAGATTCGCCCCTGTTTGGGCGCTGACAAAAACACGCGGTACAGCCAAACCGTCCATGATGAATGTATCTTGCAACATCCTCGGTTGTTGGTCACTGGGCAAGGCATCGACCTTGTTAAACACCAGTAACTGTGGGACATCTGTGGCGCCAATATCCTCTAAAACGGATTGCACCTGAACGATGTGCTCGGGGTAATCTGGGTGGGAGCAGTCCACCACATGCAGCAATAAATCGGCACTGGTTGCCTCTTGCAAAGTGGCCGCAAAAGCATCTACAAGTCCATGCGGTAAGTCACGGATAAACCCCACGGTGTCCGATAAGGAAATTTGGCAGCCATTGGCGCCTTCATCTGACAAATACAGTTGACGCGTGGTGGTGTCTAAGGTGGCAAACAACTGATCAGCAGCATAGGCCCGAGCCTTGACCAAGGCATTGAACAAGGTGGATTTACCCGCATTGGTGTAACCCACCAAAGAAACATTAAAAACTTGGTTGCGTTCGCGTTGACGCCGCTGTGTGTTGCGCTGTTTTTTTACTTTGTCTAGACGCTCTTTGGTGCGCTTGATGGACTCGCCAATCATGCGTTTGTCCAATTCAATTTGGGTCTCCCCAGGGCCGCCTCGGTTGCCAATACCACCGCGCTGACGTTCCAAATGCGACCAACGTCGAACCAATCGGGTGCTGAGGTACTGAAGCCGCGCCAATTCCACTTGCAACTTACCCTCATGGCTACGCGCTCGCTGGGCAAATATTTGCAAAATCAACATGGTTCGGTCGTTGACCGGCATCTCTAACAAACGCTCCAAATTACGTTGCTGAGCAGGGCTTAAAGACTGGTCAAACAATATCTCAGAGGCGCCGTGGAGCACTGCCATTTCTTTGATTTCCTGCGCTTTACCCGAACCGACAAACAGGGCCGCATCGGGGGCTCGACGTTTACAAGTCATACGCGCAACAGGCACCAAGCCAGCCGTGCTGGCAAGCTGTGCCAGTTCGTCCAAGTCTTCATCAAAATGGGGAAGACCCAAATCCACACCCACCAGCAAGGTGTTTGGTTGACTATCAGGCTGAGGGTTAGACAAAGGGTCGGGGAAAGCGGTCGTTATTGCGCAGGCTCAGGCTCTTCACCATCGGCTTGCGCAAAATTCACTGGACGTCCAGGCACGATCGTCGAAATGGCGTGCTTGTAAACCATTTGGGTAACCGTGTTTCGAAGGAGGACCACATACTGGTCAAACGATTCAATTTGGCCCTGCAACTTGATGCCATTGACCAAATAGATGGAAACAGGCACATGTTCCCTGCGCAGGATATTAAGAAACGGGTCTTGTAAAAGTTGCCCTTTTTGGTTCACGATATTCTCCGTGTCGGTTGATATTCATAACATACCACAGTCACCTCCCACTTATTCCACCCCTATCAAAAGTTTTGTTTTCTTTTGTGCCGCTTGATGACTACATGTAAATGCCAAGACACTTTCACGAGCAGGTAACCGATGATGGCTGTTCCAACCGCAAACAGACCCATGCCCACCAGTGTTGGCAAGCCATATTCACTCAGCCACTGCGCCGGTAAGACGGACATCGAAACATCTGCCTGCACTTCATCACCTAGCACCCTCGAGCCAAGTTGGTAGGCCAACCAAAGCCAAAACCCAATAGTGAGGGGATTGGTCACCATGGTCATGAGCGCAGCAACTGGAATATTGGCGCGCCATTTCACGCAATGAACTGCGGCGACCAAGAGTTGAGCAGCAGGAATGGCAAAACCCCAAAACAGCCCGACAGCGACACCGCGTGCGACAGCCTCATGCTGCAAACGCCACAGCTGGGGGTCCGACAGTTTGACCGCGTAGGGCTGAAGTCGTGGGTGCTGGGCCCAAAACTCTTTGCCAGGCACCCAACGTTGCAATGTTTTGCTCAAAAACCCTTGGGATTGCTTCATGGGTGTATGTTGCCTGCTCAGGTATTCAGCACAAAGCAGGAGTTTTCGACTAAACCATCAGAATTAACCGAAGTAATCTATATAAATATTCAGGATAAAAGTGATTTAATTTACTGACTTAAACATTTGATACAACTTTTTATATGGAAACTATTGCGCCTCTTTGGCTTTGGGCCACGTTTGTCGCCATCGTGGTGGTGTCCCTGTTTGTCGATTTTGTGGTCTTGAAAAATCAAGGCGCACATGACATCGGGGTGAAAGAAGCGCTCAACTGGTCGCTGATATGGATTGCCTTGAGTTTTGTATTCAATGGATTTTTCTGGTGGGCGGTCAAGGACACGACGGGCTCAACAGAAATAGCCAACACCAAGTCCTTGGAATTTTTGGCTGGCTATTTGATTGAAAAATCGTTGGCAATAGACAATATTTTTGTTTTCTTGATGATCTTTACTTACTTTTCAGTTCCCTTGAAATTTCAAAAACGGGTTCTGATGATTGGCATCATTGGTGCCATTGTTTTACGTACGGTGATGATTTTGGCCGGCGGATGGTTGCTGGCCGAGTTTCACTGGATTCTTTATGTATTTGGCGCCTTTTTGATTTTGACGGGCGTCAAAATGTGGATCGCTGCAGGCAAAGAGCCGGATCTGAATGACAACCCCGCTTTGAAACTTTTGCGTCAATTTTTACCCGTCAGCAAGGATTTTGACGGGGAGAAATTCATGACGGTTGAAAACGGCAAAAAAATTGCCACCCCTCTTTTCATGGTGATCTGCTTGATCGCACTCACCGACATCATCTTTGCGGTGGATTCCATCCCCGCCATTTTTGCCATCACCAGCGACCCCTTCATCGTTCTCACCAGCAATGTCTTAGCTATCCTAGGCTTGCGAGCGATGTATTTTTTGCTGGCGGCCATGGCAGATAAATTCCATTTGCTCAGCTATGGTCTGTCTCTCATCTTGATTTTTATCGGCGTCAAAATGTGTCTGATTGACGTCTACAAAATGCCTGTGACGGTGTCTTTGGGCGTGGTGGTTGCGATTTTGGCAATCACCATGATTTGGAGCGTTCGCACCGCCAAGTCTAAGGCGCTCTAGGCAGATTCCAGCAAGAGCTGAACCAGCGGGTGCTGAACTTTCTTCTCCGTCCCGATGGCGAAAAAATGTTCACTCACGCCCTCGCAAGCACCTAAGCGCTGAACGCCGTACTGGGAAATCAAATTCTCATGACCCCATTCAGCCGCAGGGAACACGCCCATGCCACTGGCGCCAAAGGTTTTCAGCAAAGCGCTGTCCTCGAACTCGCCCACAATGCGAGGCCTGATACCGCGTTGTTCAAACCACATGTCCATGCGATCTCTGCTGGCTGTGTGAACCGTGGGCAGTAATACAGGCAGCTTGGCCAGACAGGCAGGAAACTCAGCCGTAATTTGCTGCAACAACGCAGGCGCTCCATACCAAGCGATGCTGGAGGAGCCAAGCGCGTGGCTATAGAGCTTGATGTTGGGATTCGGTACTGCTGGCTGGTCTGAAATGACGATATCCAATTTATGAATTGCAAGGTCCCCTAAAAGGTCATTGAACTGCCCCTCAAGACACAGCAAACGTAAATTCGGTTCGGTCATCACAGGTTTAAGTAAATGGTGAGCCACCAATTTGGACAAACCGTCGCTGATCCCCACCCATAAGCGCACCGAAGGCGAACTGACCGCGTCGCGAACCTTCAAAGGCAAGTCTTCACCTAGCTGAAAAATCAGGTCGGCTTGTTTCATGGCGGCCAAACCGGCGTCGGTCAAGACCAAGCCTCGTCCAGCGGGTTTGAGCAGCTCACAGCCCAAAGAGCGCTCCAATTCACGCACTTGAGCGCTCACGGTTTGAACAGCCATGTCAAGCTTGCCGGCAGCGCGGGAGATGCCCCCCTCCTTGGCAACCACCCAAAAGTAATAAAGATGTTTGTAATTGAAGGGTGCGCTCATACTCAGTTTTTTTGGGGAATATAAATAACAAATTATCTGCTTTTACATGATGGCGTCAAGCCCTATGGTTCAGGCCTTGTTATTCAAAGTAGCAATCCACATGAGAGATCGTTTTGGCTATTCCACCACTGCCTCACAGCACCCTCAGTCACCGGTGTATGCCGAGGACCGCTCTGCCCTGATCCAAGATGATCAGGTCAAAAAGGTGCTGCGAAACACCTATGCCTTGTTGGCCATGACTTTGTTGTTCAGTGCAGCCATCGCCACCGCTGCTGTCAGTTTTCAATGGCAAGCACCCGGACTGATTTTGACCTTGGTGGGGTTTTTTGGTTTGCTTTTTGCCATCCATAAGCTGCAAAACAGCGCATGGGCTTTGCCTGCTGTGTTTGCCTTAACCGGCTTCATGGGCTACACCTTGGGCCCCTTGCTCACACACTCGCTGGCATTGCCGGGTGGCTCACAAACTGTGTCCTTGGCCTTGGCAGCGACAGGCACCACCTTTGTGGCGCTGTCCGCCTATGCGCTGATCAGCAAGCGTGACCTCAGTTTCATGGGCGGCTTCTTGTTTTGCGGCATGGTCATCGCGTTGTTAGGCAGTGTGGCGGCCATGGTGTTTGACATTCCAGCCTTGGGTTTGGCGATTTCTGCGATGGTGGCTTTGTTGTCAGCAGGGCTGATCTTGTTTGAAACCAGTCGCATTGTGAACGGCGGTGAAAGCAACTATGTGCTGGCCACTGTCAGTCTGTATGTAACCGTGTTCAATCTGTTCACCAGTCTGTTGACGCTGTTTGGCTTGGGTGGCTCAAATGACTGAGAGCTTTGTTCAAGGGCATTCAAATAGGCCAAAGCCATGAAATGCCCCAACTGCAAAGACGCCATCTTGGTCATGTCACAGCGCCAAGGTGTCGAGATCGATTACTGCCAACAATGCCGAGGCGTCTGGCTTGACAGAGGCGAGCTAGACAAGATTTTGGAAAAAGAGTCTGCCATGGCCATACCATCGCAAACTCAGCGGCAGCCAAATCACAACCATGGCCCACAAGCCTATCCACAAAGTTATCCGCAAGGCTACAAACGTAAATCTTGGCTAGAAGATATCTTTGACTGACAGATAGACGGAGGCAGCCAGTTAATCCTTATCCACATAGGGATTGCTGGCTGTTTTCATTTCGATACGCAAGGGCGTACCTTCCAGCGCAAAAGCTTTGCGAAAACGCCCTTCTAAAAAGCGCTTGTAAGCATCGGTGACGTGTTCCAGCGAATTTCCGTGGATCACGATCACAGGCGGGTTCATGCCGCCTTGGTGGGCATAGCGCAATTTGGGGCGGAACATACCAGCGCGTTTGGGGGACTGGAATTGAACGGCTTCCAACAGCAAGCGCGTCAAGATGGGGGTACTCATTTTGCACATCGCCGCCGAGTGGGCTTGGGCAATGGATTTCCACACCGGACCCAAGCCTTGGCGTTTTTGGGCAGATATATGGTGCAGCTTGGCGAACTTCAAAAATGCCAAACGGCTTTCAATGGAACGCTCGAGCAGATCGCGCTGGTAAGCGTCCACCGCATCCCATTTATTGACCGCCAACACCACCGCCCTGCCCGTCTCTAATATGTATCCAGCAATATGCGCATCTTGGTCGGTAACGCCTTGGGTGGCGTCCAACAAGAGCAAAGCCACGTTGGAGGATTCAATCGCTTGCAGAGTTTTCACCACCGAAAACTTTTCAATCGCTTCAAACACTTTGCCCTTGCGGCGCAGTCCGGCCGTGTCAATCAGTTCAAATTGCTGCCCCTCACGCTCGAAAGGAATGTGGATCGCGTCGCGGGTGGTGCCTGGCAAATCAAACGCCACCAAGCGCTCTTCACCCAGCCAAGTGTTGATCAGGGTAGATTTGCCCACATTGGGACGGCCCACCACAGCTAGCTTTAAAGGTTTCGGAGAACCGTCGTCCTCTTCCTCCTCGTCGGGAAGGTTCAGCGCTCCCAAGGACGAATCCAACATGCTGCGAATGCCTTGCCCATGGGCGGCAGACACGGGCATGACTTCACCTAAGCCAAGCTCGAAAAACTCCACCAAACGGTGACCTTCTTGCATGCCCTCGGCTTTGTTGGCCACCAGCAAACAGGGCTTACCCAACCTGCGCAGGTAATTGGCGATGTCATGGTCTTGGGCGCTGATGCCTTGACGCGCATCGACCACGAAAATCACCGCATCCGACTCAGCTACGGCTTGGCGGGTTTGCTTGGCCATTTCTTTGAAGATGCCGCTCTCCGCGGTGGGCTCGAAACCACCGGTGTCGATGACGATGAATTCTTGTTTGCCGTGTTTGGCGTTGCCATAGTGGCGGTCTCGCGTGAGGCCAGCGTAATCGGCAACGATAGCATCACGGGTTTTGGTGATGCGGTTAAAAAGTGTAGATTTGCCCACGTTGGGACGGCCCACCAAAGCAATCACCGGTTTCACAGCGAAGCCCTCTGATCAGGGAAGTTGGTAGGCCTGCAGAAAGCCGTCGCGTGTCAAAACCACAAAGCCCCCGTCGGCCAAAGCAGTGGGCGTAGACGCAAAACCATCCGAAGAAGTTTGCACACGGTTGATCAAACTGCCGTCAACAGAAGACAGCAGGTACAGCCAGCCGCCGCTGTCGCCGATCACGACACCTTTGGAGGTGAACAAAGGACCGGTTAACTCGCGGTACTTCAAACGGTCTGTGTCCCAAACTCGGTCGCCAGTGGTACGACTCCACGCTTGCACCATGCCATTGGACTCGGTGCCGATCAAGGTTTTGGCGTCGCCGTCAAGGCCTTGCGAACCGACGGAAGAGCGGGTCCACAAAACACTGCCGCGCAAGGCATCCACGCAACCAACTTGCGATTGGAATGCCCGCACACAAACAGAGTTGGCAATACGAGTAGGTTTGGCAACCAAATCCACCAAGCGCTCTAAGTCATTGATGCCGCGAGGGTTGGCAATGGGCACATCCCACTTGAATTGACCGTTGTCGGGATTGATGGCGGTCAAGCGACCACCCAAGCCGACCAACAAGGTGTTTTGGAAGGCCATGAGCACACCGTTTTGTTTGAGCACCAAGGGCTCACCAGGGCGTTGCTGCACCCATAGACGCACCCCAGTGGCCAAGTCAAAAGCCAGCACCGAGCGGTCGGCCATCATCATGAACACACGCTCACCCGCCACCAAGGGGTGGGTGTAGGACTGAGAGGTTAAACGGTTACGCCACAAAACCTTGCCATCTTGCAGCAACACCAATTCGTTATTCAGGGTGACCACCGCCACATGCTCACCATCAAAACCGGCACCGGTGTTGAGCGCTGTTTTAAGTTCATGACGCCAGACAGCTTGGCCATTACGCACATTGACCACGGCGATCTTGCCGTCATCAGAGGTGAGCACCATGCGCTCTTGCACTGTTTGCAAGCTTTGAACAAAGGAGACATCGCTGCCAAGCTTGAACTGCCACAAAGCTTGGATCGGCTTATCGGCTTTGATGGCGGGAATTTGTGCTGGCTTGGGCTTAGAAACTCCGCAAGCTGAGAGGACAATGCCTAAAAAGACCAGCAATGCCCAACGCGAAATGGCAACAGCCTTCATTTCTTGAACTCGGGAGAGGCAATGTCAACACCCAAGGAGCCCAACTTGACCTCAATCAAGCGACGGTACTCTGTGGACTCGTCCATGCCTTTGTAAGCGCTGGTGAAATGGGTTTTGGCTTCTTCGTTTTTACCCTCAATAAGCGCAATATCGCCTAAGCGGTCATCAAAAAGTGGCTGAAAACCTGCAGGAGCAGATTTGCCATCCACCAAACTGCGGGCTTTGGCCATGTCTTTGCGCTCAATAGCCAAAGCAGACAAACGCAGACGGGCCAAAGCGACATAGGCTTTGTCGGAAGCGTGGTCGACCACCCACTCCAGCGGTTTTTCTGCTTCAGAGAGTTTTTCTTTGTCGAAATAGGTTTTCGCGGCGATCAAAGCAGCTTGCGCCGTCAACGTGGTACGGGGAAACTGATCTTGTAAGTCACTGAGCGAACGAGCCAAAAGCGCCAAGTCGCCTTGCTTGGTGGCTTCTTCAAAGGTGTCAAACAGCACAGCGGCCTGCGTGGCCTGACGTTGCTGCCAATAGTTCCAACCGTTCCAAGCGGCAAAACACACCAACACCAAAGTGACCACGCCTGTGATGAGGTTGCCCCATCGGGTCCAAAAAGATTTGATTTGTTCAATTTGCTCTTGTTCTTCAAGATCGAGATGCGAAGCCATGGTGTTCCTGATAAGGCGGTAAAACTAAAGTGCGGATTGTAGGCTGATGCCCCAATCACGGATATCGGCCAAGGTCTCGGTGCGCTGAGCGCCCTGCCCATCGCGCAAGCTCTTGACCGTGACCAGCCCTTGGGCAAGCTCATCGGGGCCGAAAACCAGTGCAAAACTGGCGCCACTGCTGTCGGCCTTTTTGAACTGCGATTTCATGCTGCCCATGCCCTCGCTGCTGTTGGCGGGGGCATGCATTTGTACCGACACACCCATACCCCGCAGGCTTTGCAAAACCGGCAGCACCACGGGTAAAGCGGAGGCTTCGGGAATGATGGCGTACACATCAGGCGCTGTTTCGACACTGAATGCGCCCTGCTCTTTGAGCAACTCCAGCACCCGCTCCACCCCCAAAGCCCAACCGACTGCTGGGGCGGGTTTGCCGCCAATTTGCTCGATCAGGTAGTCGTAACGTCCGCCACCACACACCGTGCCCTGTGAGCCCAAGCGTTCGGTGATGAACTCGAACACGGTGAGGTTGTAATAGTCCATGCCGCGAACCAAGCGCGGGTTGATGGTGTAGCCCACACCGTTGGCATCCAAGATGGCCTTGACCGCGTTGAAATGCGCCAGGCTTTGCTCGGCTAAGAAGTCCAGCAACTTGGGTGCCGCCTCGTTCAAGGCTTTCATCGCGGGGTTTTTGCTGTCCAGAATCCGCAAAGGGTTGCTGTGTAAACGGCGTTTGGCGTCTTCGTCAAGTTGGTCGGCGTGCTGCTTAAAGTAAGCAATCAAGGCAGCGCGGTGCTGCAAACGCTCGGGCGGTTGACCCAGGCTGTTGAGCTCCAAACGCACATCGGTCAGGCCCAAGGTCTTCCAAAGGGCATTGGCCAGCAAAATCAGCTCGGCGTCCACTTCGGGACCACCAAAACCCAGCGCTTCCGCGCCGATTTGGTGAAACTGCCGGTAGCGGCCACGCTGGGGGCGTTCATGACGGAACATGGGACCCATGTAATACAAGCGCTTGCCACCTTCGTACAGCATATTGTGTTCGACCACCGCCCGCACCACCCCGGCCGTGGATTCTGGGCGCAAGGTGAGTTGCTCGCCGTTAAGGCGGTCTTCAAAGGAGTACATCTCCTTTTCGACGATGTCGGTCACCTCGCCC
>RFMX01000243.1 GCA_009927495.1 Betaproteobacteria bacterium | reverse complement strand
CGCGTTCGCCGCGATGGCCGTTTTATTGAGCGTATCGGTTTTTACAACCCCATCGCTTCTGGTGGTGAGGAAGCCTTGCGCATTGCCCAAGACCGTCTGAGCTACTGGGTCGGCGTGGGCGCACAAACGTCGCCCACCGTGGATCGCCTGATCAAACAAGCCGGCAAAACTGCCGCTTAAAAGCCCATCCCCCACCCATGCAACCCGCTTGGGAGCCTGCTGAATTACCAGCGGACGCTATCGAAGTCGGGCGGATTCTGGATGCTTGGGGTCTCAAGGGGTGGCTGAAAATCCTCCCCCACAGCGCTTCTCCTGAGGCGCTGTTTTCTTCTAAACGCTGGTTTTTACAACCCAATGAACGCGGCGTCTCGCCGTTTACCGGTACGGTCCAGTTGCGTGTGCGTGAAGCCAAAGAACATTCGGACAGCGTGGTGGCTTGCATCCATGAGTTGGATGACCGTGACGTTGCCCAAAGCCTCAAAGGCGCACGCATATTTGTGCCTCGTTCGAGCTTTCCCACGCCAGCCATCGACGAATACTATTGGGTGGATCTGATGGGTTTGCAGGTGCGAAACCGTGAAGGCGTGGACTTGGGCGAAGTCACCGAGTTGTTGTCCACCGGCCCACAAACTGTGCTGGTCTTGCGCGACACGGTGACCGACGGCGAAGGCAAACCCATCGAGCGAATGATTCCCTTTGTCTCAGCCTATGTTGATGCGGTGGACATCCAAGGTCGTCTCATCACGGTGGACTGGCAAGCCGATTACTGAGCTTGCATACTGTGGCCATGCGTGTTGACATCATCACTTTGTTTCCCGAACTTTTCCCTGCTTTTTTGCAAGCGGGTGTGACGCGCCGCGCCTATGAAAGCGGGCAACTGGCGGTCAAAACATGGAACCCCCGCGACCACGCCGAGGGCAATTACAAAAGGGTAGACGACAGGCCTTTTGGCGGCGGCCCTGGCATGGTGATGCTGGCTGAACCCTTGGCGGCTTGCTTGGCAGCCGTTCGGGCAGAAAGCGGCTTCAACAGAGAACAAGCGCCTTTGCTGTATTTTTCACCGGTGGGACAAGTGTTGACTCAAAACATGGTGCAGCAGGCTGGGCAAACCGTTGGCGTGGTGCTGCTGTGCGGCCGCTACGAGGGCATCGATCAGCGCTTTATTGACAGGCATGTAGACGCCCAAATCAGCTTAGGCGACTTTGTGTTGTCAGGCGGGGAGCTTGCCGCCATGGCATGGCTGGACGCGTTGGCCCGGTTGCAACCGGGTGTTTTGCATGATGAACAAAGCCATTTGCAAGACAGCTTTACCTCGGCGCTGAGTGGTTTGCTGGACTCTCCCCACTACACCCGCCCCGAGGTGTGGCAAGACCAAACGGTGCCCGAGGCCCTGCTGTCGGGTCACCATGCCCACATTGCGGCTTGGCGACGCCAGCAAAGCCTGACGCTGACTGCCCAAAACCGCCCCGACTTGCTAGAAAAAGCCCGTCAATCTGGGCTTTTGACCCGCGCAGATGAGCAACTCTTGGCCCATAAGCCCAAGGCTTAGCCAGCCAGTTACAATAGCTAGGCTTTCGATCCTCTGGATGGCCGCCTCGTGTTTTCAACACCATAGGCCTTTTGTGTAGCGCATCCATGATCATTGTGAGGACAACATGAATCTCATCCAGACCCTGGAACAAGAAGAAATCGCCCGTATGGGCAAGAAAATCCCGGTTTTCGCCCCTGGCGACACCGTGGTGGTCAGTGTCAACGTGGTCGAGGGAACGCGCAAACGTGTGCAGGCCTTTGAAGGCGTGGTCATTGCCAAGCGCAACCGCGGCATCAACTCCAACTTCATCGTCCGCAAAATCTCCAGCGGCGAAGGCGTTGAGCGTACTTTCCAAACCTACAGCCCCTTGATCGCTGGCATTGAAGTCAAGCGCCGTGGTGATGTGCGTCGTGCCAAGCTTTACTATTTGCGTGAGCGCAGCGGTAAATCTGCCCGTATCAAAGAAAAACTCACAGCCAAAGCAGCACCTGCTGCTGCCGCTAAGTAAGACCGCCTTCAAGGTCTGCTTGAAACAAACCGTCCCAGTTCACGCTGTGGCGGTTTTTTTCTGACCTCTCATTACCTTTGTGGTTTCCTTAACCCAAATCCCCCGTTTCTCACCTGAAACCGCAGAAGTTTTGGGCTGGGATGGGCATTTGCCTCGTGTACCTGTGCATAGGCTTGCACCGCTGGGCTTGCGACAGCACTTCGCCATGCCACCTGTTTGGCAGTCCGATGCCATGCTGGAGCCCCCGTTAAACCCGCTGAAGCCTCCAGTGAATGCAGCCGTGCTGGTGGGCGTGGTGATGCGCCCCCAGCCCAGTGTGTTGCTTACGCTCAGAACCGCTCATTTATCTACCCATTCGGGTCAGATTGCCTTTCCTGGGGGGCGCTTAGACGAAGGCGATGCAGATGCAGTGGCAGCCGCGCTACGCGAGTCGCAAGAAGAGGTGGGACTGGAGTCTTCTCACGTCGAGGTCTTGGGGCAATTGCCTTTGTATTTGACTGGCACCGGCTTTAAGGTGACGCCCGTCGTGGCTTTAATTGACCCCGCGATGCGACTGACCGCCAATCCGCATGAGGTGGCGCAAGTGTTCGAGGTGCCTTTGGCGCATGTGATGAACCCTGCTAACCACTG
>RFMX01000288.1 GCA_009927495.1 Betaproteobacteria bacterium | reverse complement strand
GCAAACCCACCGAGGCCTTCAGGGGCTTGGCGGTGCGCGGTTCAATCTTGAAGCCCAAGTGGTTTAACTTGGCCGCAAAACGCACCGCGCGGATGATGCGCACAGGGTCTTCGCGGTAACGGGCGACGGGGTCGCCGATCATGCGCAAGACGCGTTTCTTGCCGTCTTCCAAGCCATGGTGGTAGTCGATCACGTCACCGGTCAAGGGGTCGTAGTACATGGCGTTGACGGTGAAGTCACGCCGCGCCGCATCTTCTTCCTGCGGGCCCCAGACGTTGTCGCGCAACACACGCCCACTGGCGTCCACCGCATGGGTCATATTGGAGAGGGCTTTTTTGCTGGTGCGTTCATTGCCGCTGACCTGCTCAGCATCGTTGCTGTCAAGGTAGGCGCGGAAGGTGGAGACCTCGATCACCTCGTGTTCGCGGCCACGGCCATACACCACATGGACGATGCGAAAACGCCGCCCAATGATGAAAGCCCGTCGAAAACAGGCTTTCACCTCTTCAGGCGTGGCATTGGTGGCGACATCGAAGTCTTTGGGTTTCAAGCCCACCAGCAAGTCACGCACCGCGCCGCCCACGATATAGGCTTCAAAGCCACGCTCTTGCAAGGTGCGCACCACGTTCATGGCGCGTTCGTCGACCAAGGTGTGGTCAATGCCATGGACCTGTTCGCTGATGACGCGGCGCTGCCCAAACTTGGGGGTAGGTTTGGGGCTGGACTTGCCCATCAAACGGTTGATGATTTTGCTGATCATGAAGTCTCGAAAAGGTCGAGGATACGCCACCCGCGTTCATGGGCGATGTGTTTAAGGGCTGGCCCGCCATTGGTGACCACGGGAACATCGACTTTTTCCAACAAGGGCAAGTCGTTCATGGAGTCGCTGTAAAAGGTGGCGTGAACCTCGGACAAGCTCAAGCCTTGGGCTTGCAACCATTGGTTCACCCGGGTGACTTTGCCCTCGCGCAAAGTGGGTGTGCCGTCAATCTCGCCGGTGAAGTTGCCGTCAGCGTCCCGCACCAACTGCACTGCCAGCAGCACATCCATGCCAAAGGCTTTGGCGATGGGGGTGGTGACAAATTCATTGGTGGCGGTCACCATCACCAAGGTATCACCTTGGGCGCGGTGCGCCTCTACCAATTCAAGCGCTTGCGGCTTGATGGCGGGCTGAATCACTTTTTGCATGAATTGCGCATGGGCTTCATGGGCTGCGGTCAAGCCGTGTTGCCTGATCGCTTCGGTGGCAAACCGCACATAAGCATGGATGTCCAAACAACCGGCGTTGTAGTCGGCATAAAACCCATCGTTGCGCTGCTTGAAGGTGTGCGGGTCAGCCCAGCCCAAACCCAAGGTGAACTCTCCCCAGGATTGGTCGGAGTCCAGCGGCAACAAGGTTTGGTCAAGGTCAAATAAAGCCAGTTTCATGGGCTTAACTCTCATCGAGCATGGCTCGAAGCAAAGGGATGGTGAGGGGGCGTTGGGTTT
>RFMX01000101.1 GCA_009927495.1 Betaproteobacteria bacterium | reverse complement strand
CTTCAGCTTGGTGCCCACGCCATCGGTGCCACTCACCAACACCGGTTCTTTATAGTTTTTAGGTACTTCAAACAAAGCGCCAAAGCCGCCAATGCCCGCTAAAACGCCATCACGCATGGTTTTTTTGGCCAAGGGCTTGATGCGTTCAACCAAGGCGTCGCCTGCGTCAATGTCAACGCCTGCGTCTTTGTAGGAAAGGGGAGTGTTCATGAAGGGGAGGGCGCCAATGCGCTAAAGGGATGGGTCGATAGAATGGCGCATTCTAAATGCCGGGTCTCTCACCAGCTGATGTCTTCCTCCCCTGATTACCGACTCTATGCCGCTTGGCTGGCCATTGCGGCGGCAGTGGCATTCGTGTTGTGGTGGTTGCTGCCGGTTTTGACGCCTTTTTTAATCGCTGCCGTCATGGCCTATGTGCTGTCGCCGGTGGTGCAAGGTTTGCAGCAGTGGCTGGGCGAGGGCTTCCCCAAAAGCATATTGGTGCTGGTCTGCGAGACCGCTTTCATCGGGATTTTGCTGGCGGTGGTGGCCTTGGTGGTGCCGGTGCTGTTCAAAGAAGCGGCTCGCATTCAAATGCAATTGCCGCAGTTGCTCGACGAGCTGAAGACCCATCTTGAACCCGTGTTGCTGAGCTGGGGCTTTCCCATTGAACTCGATGCCCAAGGGCTGAAAGCCTGGCTGGCAAAAAACGCCGATGGCCTGTCTGACAGCGCTTTGTCGTCCTTGATGGAATCGCTTCGCATCGGTGGCAGCGTGGCCTTGGCGGTGGTGGGCAATTTGGTGCTGATTCCCGTGGTGCTGTACTACTTGCTGATGGATGGCCATGTGGCTTTGTCGCACCTGCGCCAATGGGTGCCAGTCAATGCCAAAGCGTCGGTAGACAGTTTTGTCAGCGAGGCTGACAGCGTCTTGGGTGAGTATGTGCGTGGCCAGTTGTTGGTCATGCTGATCTTGGCGGCGTATTACGTCATTGGCCTGTCTTTGTTTGGTTTGTCGGTGGCTTGGCCCATCGGCATCTTCACCGGCTTGGCGGTGTTTGTGCCTTATGTGGGCTTTGGTGTGGGTTTGTTGTTGGCTGCTTTGTCAGGCTTTTTGGAAATGGCACCCATGCAAGCCACCCTGATGTTGGTGGTGGTGTTTGGCGTGGGCCAGTTGATCGAGGGCTTTGTGCTCACCCCGCGTTTGGTGGGTGAGCGCATCGGTTTGCACCCACTGGCGGTGATTTTTGCATTGCTGGCGTTTGGCCAACTGCTGGGCTTTGTCGGTGTGTTGATGGCCTTGCCTGCCAGCGCGGTGCTGTTGGTGGCTTTGCGCCGACTGCGTGAGCGTTACATGGCCAGTCGTTTGTATGCAGGCTAACCGGGTATGAGGCAAATTGCGTTGGACATCGGCGTTGATGTCGGCCCCACTTTGTCCAATTTCGAACCCGGCCACAACGCCGCAGCCTTAGAGCATTTGCAACTTTGGCTGGCTGGCGCCACCCGTTCCCCCGTGCCTACCTACCTGTGGGGCGAGCAAGGTTGTGGCAAAAGCCACCTGCTGGCCGCTGTGGCGCAGGCCATTACCTCGCAAGGCCACAGCGTGGGTTGGCTGGACGCGAGCATCAGCGAACCCAGTGCCTTTGACACCCAATGGGATGTGGTGTTGATGGATGACGTTCAGGCTTACAGCGCGGTGCAGCAACATGCGGCCTTCAACTGGTTTGTGCATGCCGCCACACCAGGTTCTGCGCGTCAACCTTGGGTGCTGGCAGCAGGTGTGTTGCCGCCGCAAGACCTGCCTTTGCGTGAAGACTTGCGCACCCGCTTGGGCTGGGGCCATGTGTTTCACCTACAGGTTTTGGGTGAAAACGAACGCCGTGCGGTTTTGGTGCGCCATGCGCATGCGCTGGGCATGAGCTTGAACACCGATTTGCTGGACTATTTACTCAGCCGCTTTAGCCGCGACTTGGGGCATTTGATCGACCTGCTGCACCGCTTGGATGCATTTGCTTTGC
>RFMX01000285.1 GCA_009927495.1 Betaproteobacteria bacterium | reverse complement strand
CACCGCCTGCATCATGGTGAATTTGTACAAATCGGTATCAAGCAAGCTGGTGATCACCATGAAGGTTTACTCCAACCAAGTGGTGAAAGAGGCCACGCTTTCGCGGGGTGTGCGAAAGGTGTTGACGATATCGCTCTCATCAGCGTAGCCCAGCGCCATGCCGCACACCAGCATCTCGTTATCGCCTGCACCCATGTGCGGCAAGATGATCTTGGCAAAACCGTTCCACGCCGCTTGCGGGCAGGTGTGCAGGCCGTGACCACGGGCGGCCACCATCAGGGTCTGCAAAAACATGCCGTAGTCCACCAAAGAACCTCGCCCCATCACCTTGTCCACGGTGAACATCAAGCCCACAGGCGCATCGAAGAAACGGTAATTGCGCTGGTGCTGGGCATGCATCTTGTCTTTGTCGCCCTTGCCAATGCCCAGCAAACCGTAAAGGCTCCAGCCGTTTTCGCGGCGTCGGTCGATGAAGGGGCTGACCCATTTTTCGGGATAGTAATCGTAGGCTTCGCGGTAGTCAGCGGCCTTGTCGGGGTTGGCACGAATCTCATCGTGGGCAGCGCATACCTTTTGCACCAAGCTGTCACGGCTTTGGCCTTGCAACACATACACCTTCCAAGGCTGGGTGTTGGTGCCTGAGGGCGAGCGAGCCGCGAGTTCCAACAAATGCGTCAACACCTCACGCGGCACAGGCTGGGCGGTGAAAGCCCGAGCGGACATACGGGTGGTGATGGCTTGGTCAACCGGATGGGGGGGGAAGGTCATTCGAGGTCCTCAAAAACTTTTTTTAATTCGGGGGGTAAAGCGCTGACGGGGCGGCGGGTTTGGCTGTCCACATACACATGGACAAAATGCCCGTGGGCGGCGGTTTGCGCCTCACCTTCGGCGAACAAGCCCACTTCATAACGCACACTGGAAGAGCCGATGCGTGTCACCCGCAAACCAGCGTCCACGTTTTGCGGAAAGGCAAGCGAGGAAAAATAATTGCAATGCGTCTCCACCACCAGCCCAATGGTTTGGCCGTGTTGGATGTCCAGCACCCCGTGTTCGATCAAATGCGCATTCACCACTGTGTCAAACCAATGGTAGTAAACAACGTTGTTGACATGGCCATAGGCGTCGTTGTCTAGCCAACGGGTGGTGATGCGGCGAAAGATCGGGTAGGCGTCACGCCCGTGGGGTTGTGGGCGAGCAGGTGTGGAAGCAGTCATAAGGGCTGATTTTGCCAGTCTTGCCAAGCAGCCAAGGCTTGGGCAAAGGTATTCATCTGCACCTGCACCGTGTCCTCAATCTGCTTGCCATAACCACCCGCCATCGCCATGGCCAAAGGGATGCGCCGCTCTTTCGCCCACCTCAGCACAGCTTGGTCGCGTTGGCGCAAGCCCTCAAAGCTCAGTTGCAACCGACCCAAGCGGTCGCCCTCATGCGGGTCTGCGCCAGCAAGGTAGAAAACCAAGTCGGGGGCACAGCGGTCTTCTAACCGGCGCAAAGCCTCTTCCAAAGCCTCCAAATAAGGTGCGTCACTGCAGCCATCAGGCAATTCCACATCGATATCACTGGCCTCTTTGCGAAAAGGGAAATTCTTAGCGCCATGCAGCGACAGGGTGAACACCGTGGGGTCGTCACGAAAAATATGCGCTGTGCCATTGCCTTGGTGGACATCCAAATCCATCACCGCCACTTGCAAAGGCCTGCGTTGCTGCCGCGACCACTCGGCTTGCATCAAGCGAGCGGCCACCGCCACATCGTTGAAGACGCAAAACCCACCCCCCTTGTCCGCATAAGCATGGTGGGTGCCGCCTGCCAAATTCGCCGCCACGCCTTCTTTGAAGGCGGTTCGCGCCGCCATGATGGTGGCGCCGACCGAGCGCCTGGCCCGCTCGACCATGCCCTCAGACCACGGAAAACCGATTTCTCGCTGTGCAGCGGGAGGCAGACTCCCTTGGAAAACCGACTCTACATACAAAGGTGTATGCACCAAGGCCAGTTCGCCCTCAGTGGCTGCATCAGCCAAGTGCAAGCCCAGCTGGGGCATCTCAGCCGCCAACCGTTGGCGCAAAAGCTCGTATTTCCCCATGGGAAAGCGGTGACCTGCCGGCAAGGTTTGCACATGGGTGGCTGCGTAAAAAAGCTTCATTTACCAAGGATTGTGCGGGCAAAAACCCCCAAAAGCCTGAAAAGACTGGATTTGCGCCAAATCAACAAGGGTTTAGAAAAACACCTCTAATTTGTTGCATTGCAACAAATAACACTTGATTTGACCCGTATTGACCCTATACTTCTATCCATGCTGCACCGCAACAAAAATAATACGCAGTGAACAGGTATCCCTACTTAACTTCTCCAAAGGAAAACACCATGATGACCGCAGAACAAATGATTGCCGCCAACAAAGCCAGCATTGATACTCTTTTCGGCCTGAGCCACAAAGCTTTCGCCGGTGTTGAAAAATTGGTTGAACTCAATATGGCCGCTGCCAAAGCCGCTATGTCTGACAACCAAGACCACGTCCACGCCCTGATGAGCGTCAAAGACGTGCAAGAACTGATGGCCCTGCAAGCCGGTTACCTCCAACCATTGAGCGAAAAAGCAGTTTCTTTCAGCCGCCACATGTATGAAATCGCCACCAGCACTGGCAGCGAATTCACCAAGGCCATGGAAGACAAAGCCGCTGAAACACAAAAGACTGTCAGCAACTTGGTTGACTCTGCTGTGAAAAACGCTCCTGCTGGCTCTGAAACTGCTGTGGCCATGGTCAAAAGTGCCATTGCTGCCAGCCAAAGCGCCTTCGAAAGTGTTCAAAAAGCGGTGAAACAAGCCACCGAAGCTGCTGAGTCCAATATGCATGCCATGGCAGCTTCTGCTGTTGCGACTGCTGCTCCCAAGGCTACACGTAAGCGTTAATTTGCTTTGACGGATGTTTAAAAGGCTCCTTTCGAGGAGCCTTTTTTATTTGGCGAGTGCCGCTTTAAGCGCGGGCAAGGCCAGCTTCATGGCCGCCCTGCCCGCTTCTATGCTTTTCTTGCGGGCGGCAAACTCGGTGCTGCCCACATCTGGCATGACAGGACGGACCACCACCTCGGCTTGCGTCATTTCCAACTGGCTGATGCTTTTGCCCATGATGCTGAAGGTTTGCAAAAGCACCTTCAACATATCGCTGGTCTTGGCGTCTTCGGGACGGCTGGAAATGTCTACTGCAATGACAATGTCTGCGCCCATCTGCCGGGCGTAACGCACCGGCACGGGCGACACCAAACCACCGTCCACATAATCTTTGGTTCCAATGCGCACTGGTTCAAACACCGAAGGAACAGCGCTGGACGCACGCACAGCTGTGGAAATATCGCCGCGCCTGAACAAAATGCCATCCCCGGTTTGCAAATCGGTGGCGACTATTCCTAAGGGCATCTTCACATCTTCGATACGCAAGCCGTTGAGTTGGGAATTGATATAGCGCCCCAAAGCCTCGCCGCGCAACATGCCTCGGCTCATGAAAGGTACGGTCCAGTCGGTCAGTTGCGACTCGTCCATGCTATCGGCCAACCACTGCAGCTGTGCACCCGTCTTGCCACTGGCGTAAAAAGCGGCGACCACGCTGCCGGCCGAGGTGCCCACCACCATGTCGGGTTTGATGCCGTTTTCCTCTAACACCTGAATCACCCCAATGTGCGCAAAACCCCGCGCCGCGCCACCGCCCAAGGCCAACCCCAATTTGGGTACCTTTTTAGGCGCTGGGGCTTGGGGCGTCTCAGCGGGTGTGACCACCTCAGGGGGCTTGACGGTGGTGCAGGCAGCCAAGGCCATCAGCAAGGCAGCCAAACCGAGTTGGCCAAAGCGGCGAGAAAAAGCGGTGAGTAGGTTCATGCGCCGATTGTCCCCCAGCAGGCACTGCGATAATCGCTGGCTTCTTACTTCAGACCGTGTTGAAAGGCTTTTCATGCAAATCAAGGGCAATGTATTTATCGTGACCGGCGGCGCGTCCGGTTTGGGCGAAGGCACAGCAAAGCTGCTGAGCCTTGCTGGCGGCAAAGTCGTCATCGCTGACATGCAAGACGAAAAAGGCCAAGCCATCGCCGCCGAATTGGGTGGTGTCTTCATGCATTGCGACGTTTCCAACGAAGAGCAAGCCGCCGCGGTGGTTGCCAAAGCGCAAAGCTTGGGCAAACTCAGCGGCCTGATCAACTGCGCAGGCATCGCCACCGCAGAACGCACCGTTGGCAAAACCGGCCCGCACTTGCTGGCTGGCTTTCAGCGCACCATCAACATCAACTTGGTGGGCAGCTTCAACATGATCCGCTTGAGCGCTCAGGCCATGAGCACCAATGAACCAGAAGCCACCGGCGAGCGTGGTGTGTTGATTTCCACCGCCTCTGTTGCTGCTTATGACGGTCAAATCGGCCAAGCGGCTTACTCGGCTTCCAAAGGTGGCATCGTGGGCATGACTTTGCCCATCGCACGCGATCTGTCCAAATTGGGCATTCGCAACATGACCATCGCCCCCGGCATCTTTGGCACCCCCATGATGTTCTCCATGCCCAAAGAGGTGCAAGAAGCCTTGGCCGCTGGTGTGCCCTTCCCCTCGCGTTTAGGTACCCCCATGGATTACGCCAAATTGGTGATGCACATTTTGGACAACGACATGCTCAATGGTGAGGTCATCCGCCTTGATGGTGCGATTCGCCTGCCTCCCAAGTAAGTGCCCTACGCAGTAAGAGGATTCTCACTCACGCTGTGCTTGCTCGCT
>RFMX01000332.1 GCA_009927495.1 Betaproteobacteria bacterium | reverse complement strand
GAACGCAACACCGCCGTGCCTAATACGGCTTGGCTGCACAACTACAACGAAGCTGCCCGTTTGGCATTTGCCGATCGTGCCCAGTACATTGCAGACCCGGCTTTTGTCGGTCCACCCGCATTGGACTGGGGAGAGTTGCTCGACAGCGCTTATTTGCAGTCACGTGCAAGCCTTATTGCCGACAGACGCATTCCTCAGGTGAGCGCCGGCAACCCAGGCAGCCATTTGCAGGGCTGGGCACCCATGCCGGACCAAACCGAGTACGGCACCAGCCACATCAGCATCGTCGATGGCTTGGGAAACGCCTTGGCCATGACCACCACCATTGAGAGTGGCTTTGGTTCACGTTTGATGGTCAGCGTGGAAAATTTACCCGGCGGTTTTTTGCTGAACAACCAATTGACGGACTTCAGCTTTACCCCGCAAGACGAGCATGGCCGCCCTGTGGCCAACCGCGTCCAAGCGGGTAAACGCCCTCGCTCCTCCATGAGCCCTACCTTGGTGTTTGCGCAAAACCCCAACCATGAACGCGGCGACTTGCTGGCCAGTTTGGGCAGCCCAGGGGGCGCCATGATCATCCACTTCACTGCCCAAACTTTGTGGGCCTTGTTGCACTGGGAGCTGGACGCCCAACAAGCCATCAACCTGCCGCACTCAGGCGTGACCGGCGCGAACGCCCCCTTGTTGTTGGAATCGGGTTTATTTCCTTCATCCACCCTGTCGAATTTGCAAATTCTTGGCCATACGGTGAAAGAAATGGACATGCCCAGTGGCCTGCAAGCGCTGCAACGCCTAGGTCCAGCTTGGTTTGGCGCTGCAGACCCGCGCCGCGAGGGCGTGGTCGCAGGCGACTGAGATGGCCATCCCTCAGTCTTTCATCCAAGAACTGATCAACCGCACCGATGTGGTGGAGGTGGTGGGCCGCTATGTGCAACTGAAAAAAGGCGGCGCTAACTACATGGGCCTGTGCCCTTTTCATGGCGAGAAATCGCCCTCTTTTTCGGTCAGCCCGACCAAGCAATTTTTCCATTGCTTTGGCTGCGGCAAAAACGGCAATGCCATTGGCTTTTTGATGGAGCATGGCGGCATGAGCTTCATCGAAGCGGTGAAAGATTTGGCGCAAAGCTATGGCCTGCAAGTCCCTGAAGACGATGCCGACCCTGCTGAGCGTCAACGCGCCCAGCAGCAAAGACTGCGCCAAGCCACCTTGAACGAGGTGCTGGAAAAAGCCGGTGAGTCTTACCGCAAACACCTGAAAACCAGTCCACAAGCGGTGGACTACCTCAAAGGTCGGGGCCTCTCCGGAGAGGTTGCCAAGCTGTTTGGCCTAGGCTACGCACCCGACGGTTGGCGCAATTTGGCCAGCGTCTTCACTGACTACCAAGACGCTTTGCTGGTGGAGTCGGGCTTGGTCATCTCTCACGAAGAAAGTGGCGAAGAAGACAAGCGTTATGACCGCTTTCGCGACCGCATCATGTTTCCCATCCGCAATGTCAAAGGCGAGTGCATAGGCTTTGGCGGACGGGTGCTGGGCGACGGCACGCCCAAATACCTGAATTCCCCCGAAACCCCGGTGTTCAGCAAAGGCCGTGAGTTGTACGGCTTGTTTGAAGCGCGTACCGCTTTGCGCGAAGCTGGATATGTGTTGGTGACCGAGGGCTATATGGATGTGGTGGCCTTGGCCCAACTGGGTTTTCCCAACGCAGTCGCCACCTTGGGTACCGCTTGCACCACCGACCATGTGCAAAAACTGTTTCGCTTCACCGACTCGGTGGTCTTCAGCTTTGATGGCGATGCAGCAGGGCGACGCGCTGCGCGTAAAGCCTTGGATGGCGCACTGCCCTTTGCCACCGACACCCGCAATGTGAAGTTTTTGTTCCTGCCTGCCGAGCATGACCCCGACAGCTTTGTGCGAGCCTATGGCACGGACGCGTTTTCACGCATGGTGTCAGACGCCACGCCCCTGTCCCGCTTTGTGATGGAAGTCGCCCGCGATGGCTGCGACATCGACACCGCGGAAGGGCGGGCTTTGTTTGCGGCCCAAGCCAAGCCTTTGTGGTTGGCCATGCCAGAAGGCGTTCTTAAAAGCCAGTTGCTCAAAGAACTGGCTGACACCGTTGGCATTGGTCAACACGAACTGCAGCGCTTGTGGCTGGCAACGACGCCCTCGGCTGCCCCCAAGGCCAGCGCCAAACCAGTATCAAAACCTGGTTTTGCCAACACGGGGACTTGGACCCGCAGCGGTAACAACAAGCATCCTCCCCCCATAGGCATCAATCTGCGCAGCAAAGCCCCCTCACGCCACGACCGAGCCTTGCAAATTTTGTTTGCAGACATGGCGCAGTGGGACGGGCTTTCGGCACATCAACAGCACTTGCTACTAGAGATGCCCGCCCCTTACGGCGAATTGATGGCTTGGCTCAACCAACAGTGGCTGGAAAACGGCGTGCAGTCCCTAGCAGGCTTGCGTGAGGGCTTGCGTGGACACGCCCATGAGGCGGTGGTGTCGCGTTTGATCGATGATGCGCCCTCCGATATCGACAGCGATGCAGGGGAATTGCAAAGCATCCTGTTGGCTTTAGAAAAAGACCAACTCGCCCAAGAGATAGACAGCTTGACCCGCCGCATGGCCAGCGACCCCGACGCCTATGAACGCATCAAGGAATTGAATAGCCGTTTAGCAGTATTGAAAAAAGCTCCGCTGGTATAATCCCATTTTTCCAAGGCAAGTGCGACAGCAGCACCTCCGGGCCAGGCCAACCGTGACGCAGTTCACAACCCGCCGTTCA
>RFMX01000148.1 GCA_009927495.1 Betaproteobacteria bacterium | reverse complement strand
GGTGCCGGCCAACACGGCGTGGCCACCGCCACCATTTGCGCCCGCTATGGTTTGGAGTGTGTGGTCTACATGGGCAGCGAGGACGTGAAACGCCAAAGCCCGAATGTCTATCGCATGAAGTTGCTCGGTGCCACCGTGGTTCCCGTTGAGTCCGGCAGCAAGACTTTGAAAGACGCCTTGAACGAAGCCCTGCGTGACTGGGTGGCAAATGTCGACAACACTTTCTACATCATCGGCACCGTGGCAGGACCGCACCCCTACCCGATGATGGTGCGTGATTTTCAGAGCGTGATTGGCGAGGAATGCATCGCCCAAATGCCCAGCATGCACCACGGCCTGCAACCCGACGCGGTGCTGGCCTGTGTGGGTGGTGGCTCCAACGCCATGGGCATTTTTTACCCCTACATCCCGTTTGAAAAAACCCGATTGATCGGCATTGAAGCCGCCGGTGAAGGCATGGAAACAGGTCGTCACTCGGCCTCGCTGCAACGCGGCGTGCCTGGGGTGCTGCACGGCAACCGCACCTATGTGCTGCAAGACGCCAATGGGCAAATCACCGAAACCCATTCGGTGAGCGCCGGTTTGGACTACCCCGGCGTGGGCCCAGAGCATGCGTTTTTGAAAGACATAGGCCGCGCCGAGTACGTGGGCGTGACCGACCAAGAAGCCTTGGATGCGTTTCACTACCTGTGTCGCATCGAGGGCATCATCCCGGCACTGGAGTCCAGCCACGCCGTGGCCCATGCGATGAAGCTGGCCAAAACCATGACGCCCCAACAATCCATCTTGGTGAACCTGTCAGGTCGCGGTGACAAAGACATTGGCACCGTGGCCGATTTGTCCAACGCCGACTTCTTCTGCCGCCCCAGCTGCCAAGGCCAAACCGTCAAAGGCGAACACGCCATATCACTGGCCGCATTGAATGGGAGCAAAGCATGAGCCGCATCACCCCTGTGATGACCGCGCTGCACAGCGCTGGTCGCAAAGCTTTGATACCTTATTTGATGGCTGGGTTCCCCGAGCCCTCGCACACCCTGGGCCTGATGCATGCGCTGGTGCAAGGGGGTGCCGACATCATCGAGCTGGGCGTACCCTTCAGCGACCCCATGGCCGATGGCCCCGTGATTCAAAAAGCCGGTGAGGCCGCGCTGCGCCACGGTGTGGGCATGGGCGAGGTGCTGGCCATGGTGCGTGAATTTCGCGCCACCGACACCACCACCCCCATCGTGTTGATGGGCTACGCCAATCCGGTGGAGAACTACAACCTGCTGCACGGCACCAACAGCTTTGTGAAAGACGCTTCATCCGCGGGTGTGGACGGTGTGCTGATCGTCGACTACCCGCCTGAAGAATGCGTGGACTTTGCGGCCAGCTTGCGGGCCCACGAGATGGATTTGATTTTCTTGCTCGCCCCCACCAGCACCGACAAACGCATGCAGCAAGTGGCCGACGTGGCCAGCGGCTATGTGTATTACGTGTCACTCAAGGGTGTGACGGGTTCAGGGGCTTTGAACACCGACGAAGTAGAAGCCATGTTGCCGCGCATCCGCCAATTTGTGCACATCCCCGTGGGTGTGGGCTTTGGCATTCGTGACGCTGCCACCGCCCAAACCATTGGCAAAGTGGCTGACGCAGTGGTGATTGGCAGCAAGCTGATTCAGTTGGTCGAGGCCGCGCCTGCCGGGCAAGCCGCCGAGCAGGCTCGCAGTTTCATGGCTGAGATTCGCCAGGCCATGGACGCATAATGGCTATGGACTTTGATTAAGGAATACCGATGAGCTGGCTAGAAAAACTGCTGCCTTCCAAAATCCAGCAAACCGACCCTGCTGACCGACGCAGCGTGCCCGAAGGTTTATGGGTCAAATGCCCCAGCTGTGAAACCGTGCTGTACAAAAACGATTTGGAAGAAAACCAAAACGTCTGTCCCAAGTGCAGCCACCACCACCGCATTTCAGCCCGCGCCCGCTTGGACGCATTCCTTGACCCCGAAGGGTGCTATGAGATTGGCCAAGAGGTCTTGCCCATGGACCCCTTGAAGTTCAAGGACAGCCGCAAGTACCCCGAGCGCTTGAAAGAGGCGCTGGAAAACACGGGTGAAACCGACGCCTTGGTGGTCATGGGTGGCGCGGTGCACAGTATCAATCTGGTGGCCGCGTGTTTTGAGTTCGACTTCATGGGCGGCTCCATGGGTTCGGTGGTGGGCGAGCGCTTTGTACGCGGCGTGCACACCGCCATCGAGCAAAAAGTGCCTTTCATTTGCTTCACCGCCACGGGGGGTGCCCGTATGCAAGAAGGTTTGCTGTCCCTCATGCAAATGGCCAAAACCAATGCATCCCTCACTCGCTTGGCACAAAAAGGCCTGCCTTACATCAGCGTGTTGACCGACCCCACCATGGGTGGCGTGTCTGCGGGTTTTGCCTTCATGGGTGACTTGGTGATTGCCGAACCCAAAGCATTGATAGGCTTTGCGGGTCCTCGGGTGATTGAGAGCACGGTACGCGTGACCCTGCCCGAGGGTTTTCAGCGCTCGGAGTTCCTTCTGGAAAAAGGGGCGCTCGACATGATCTGCGACCGCCGCGATTTACGCAAAACTATCGCCAACGCCTTGGCCATGCTGACCAAACAGCCAGCAGATTCGGTCGCCTAACTTCAGCGGTAATACACCTCTACCCGGCCTTTCAAGGTAATCAGCAAGGGCTTGCCCTTGCGGTCCAAGGTTTTGCCAGCCGGCACCTTGATCCAACCCTCGCTGATGCAGTATTCCTCCACATCGTGGCGCTCCTTGTCGTTGAAGCGAATGCCTATCTCATGGTGAAACACCGCTTCCAAGTAATGCGGGCTGCGTGCGTCGATGGACAAACGGTCGGGGAGTTCGGGGCGGGTGGGCGTGTCGCTCATGGTGATTCAGTAGGTTCTGCTTAAGAAAACTTGCATTGTCTGCGAACTCTTAGAATCCTCGGATGTCCGAAAACACACCCTCCCCTGAACACTCTGACGAAAACCAACTCATCGCCGAACGCCGTGAGAAATTGAGCGCCATGCGCACTCGCCAGACCCAAGGCGGCCCGGTGGCTTTTCCCAACGACTTCAAACCCGCGCACCACGCTGACGCTTTGCATACCGCGCATGGCGCAAAAACCGCCGAGGTGTTGGCAGAAGAAAAACACACGGTGCGCATCGCGGGCCGCATGGTCTTGAAGCGGGTGATGGGTAAGGCCAGTTTTGCCACCTTACAAGACAGCTCTGGGCGCATGCAGGTGTATGTGAAGGGGGAAGAGATTGGCGTCGACATTTACGAAGACTTCAAACACTGGGACTTGGGCGACATAGTGGGCGCTGAAGGCCGTGTGTTCAAAACCAAAACCGGTGAGCTGTCGGTGCATGTCACCAATATCCGCATGCTGACCAAAAGCCTGCGGCCCTTGCCCGATAAATTCCATGGCATCAACGACCAAGAAATCAAATACCGCCAGCGCTACATCGACCTGATCACCGACGACACCTCACGCCAGCGCTTCATCGCCCGCAGCAAAGCGGTGAGTGGCATCCGAGACTTCATGGTGAACCACGGCTTCTTGGAAGTGGAAACACCCATGCTGCACCCCATCCCTGGTGGCGCGAATGCACGGCCTTTTGCCACGCACCACAACGCCTTGGATCAGGAAATGTTTTTGCGCATCGCGCCCGAGTTGTATCTGAAGCGCCTGTTGGTGGGCGGCTTTGAGCGGGTGTTCGAGATCAACCGCAATTTCCGCAACGAAGGTATTTCGGTGCGGCACAACCCCGAATTCACCATGATGGAGTTTTATGCGGCGTATTGGAACTACCAAGACCTGATGCAGTTCACCGAAAGCCTGATCCGCGACGCGGCTGAAAAAGCGGTTGGCACCTTGCTGCTGACCTACGACGGCAAACCGGTGGATTTGTCCAAGCCTTTTGCCCGTCTGACCATCCGCGAAGCTATTCTGAAACACACCGAGGCGGCCGAGCATGTGGACGACAGCGCATGGCTGAGCACCGCCTTGAAGAAACTCGGCTTGACCGAAGAGAAACACAAGCTCTCCACCCGCAGTTTGGCGGGCTTGCAGGTGCTGTACTTTGAAGAAACCGTGGAAGACAAGCTGTGGGAGCCCACCTTCATTTGCGAGCATCCGGTGGAAATTTCACCCTTGGCTCGCGCCAGCGACAGCCACCCCGAGGTGACCGAGCGCTTTGAGCTCTACATCACCGGCCGCGAATTTGGCAATGGTTTCAGCGAGTTGAACGACGCCGAAGACCAAGCGGCGCGGTTTCATGCCCAGGTCAACGCCAAAGACAGCGGCGACGACGAGGCCATGTTTTACGACCACGACTTTGTTCGTGCCTTGGAATACGGCATGCCGCCCGCAGGAGGCTGCGGCATTGGCATTGACCGTTTGATGATGCTGTTGACCGACAGCCCCAGTATTCGGGATGTGATTTTGTTTCCCGCGTTGCGCCGGGAAACCCATTAAGCCGCTTTAGGCGCAGCAGGTGCTGCAGGCTTAGGAGGCTTGCAATCGTGGCAGAAGAAAGCCAAGCTGCCAGCAAAGCGCTGTTGACTGCCTTGCCGACGGGGTTTGTGCATGCCGCACTTGATGCACGACATGGTTTCGCCCATTTTCCCCATGCCTGCAAAGGGGGAGCCATTCTCACGACTGGTAAAACGAAGACCACTCTCGTCAACAGAGGTTTTGCCAGATTTGGTTGCCATGGGTATCCTTTAGTCCTGCTAATCCCCGTTGCCTTTGGGGTAAGAGGATCTATTTTAACCGCTTTGACAGGCTTTGTGCCGCCCTACGTGTCGGACATCTTTTATCAGGGTAACAAACTCAAAGCCTGCAAATAATTTGGGGTTTGCATCAAAGTGTCCCAATCCAAGGCCTTGGAGGGTGGCAAAAGGGCTAAACGTCGCTGCTCGCTGACTGCGCTGGCTTGCCAGTGGGCGTGATTTTGGGCATGGGCTAAACCGTCTAGCAACTCGTCCACCGCCTGCCCGCCTTGTGGGCTGTCAGGGGTACTTTGGTTGCACAACAAGACCAAGTCGCAACCAGCATTCAAGGCGGTGACTGCCGCTACTGAGTAGCTCACATCTTTGCCATCGATCAAACGTGCGCCAGCCATAGACAAATCATCGCTGAACACCGCACCCTGAAAGCCGAGTTGGTAACGCAAGATGTCTTTAAGCCATCGCTTGGAAAACCCCGCTGGCCGTGCGTCGACCTTGGGGTAGATGACGTGGGCGGGCATGACGCTGCTCATGCCGTTGGTCAACCATGCATAAGGCAAGGCGTCGTCATGCAAGATGGCCTTCAAGCTGCGCTTGTCGACGGGAATCTCGGTGTGCGAGTCGGCCTTCACAAAACCATGCCCCGGAAAATGCTTACCGCAATTGGCCATGCCAGCTTGCAGCAAACCATGCATCAGGCTTTTGGCCAATACGCCCACTATGCGCGGGTCACGTGAAAAAGCGCGGTCACCAATCACGCCGCTGGTGCCAAAGTCCAAGTCCAGCACCGGCGTGAAGCTGAAATCCACGCCGCAAGCACGCAACTCAGCCGCCAGAACATAGCCGCATGCGGTGGCGGCGTTCATGGCATTCATAGCGCCACTGCCGGGCAGGTCTTTGTCGTCCTCGAACCAAAGCTGGCCCAACTCTGCCATTGCGGGCAAATGGGTGAAGCCATCGGTGCGAAAGCGCTGTACCCGCCCACCCTCGTGGTCCACACAAATCAAGGCGTCGGGTCGCAGGCGTTTGATGTCGGCGCACAAAGCGCTCAGTTGCTGGCGATCGACCCAGTTGCGGCCAAACAAAATCATGCCGCCACACAGCGGATGCGTCAAACGGCGGCGGTCGGTGTCGCTGAGCGTAGTGCCCGCAATGTCCAAAATCAGGGGGGCGTGGTTCACAGTCGTCATGGTTTAAGCAGTGGTTTGTTCAACAATCACCTGGCTGGTAGCGTAGTCGGTTTCATCACTCAAGGTGACATGGGCGCGCAGTTGGCGCTTGACAAACCAGTCGTGCAAAGCACCATGCAACACGATGGTGGGTTGGCCGCTGGGCAAACGCCCTACCTCGCAATGCCGCCAAGTCATGGGCATGCGCATGCCCAAACCAATGGCTTTGCTGAAGGCCTCTTTCACCGAAAAACGCGTCGCCAAAAAACGCACCCCACGGTCAGGCCAGCGGACGCTTCTGGCGCGAAAGGTGTGCATCTCGGCTTCACTCAAGACTTTCAACGCGAAACGCTCGCCGTGGCGTTCATAGGCGGCACGGATGCGGCGGATGTCGCAAATGTCGGTGCCGATACCGTAAATCTGGCTCATGGCTTAAGGCAGTCTAAATAGGCTTGCACTGTGGCGCTGTAGCCCATCTCCAAGGCGTCGGCCATCAAGGCATGGCCAATCGACACCTCTTTCACATCCGGCACCGCTTGCACAAAGTCGCGCAAATTGAGCAGGCTCAGGTCGTGACCTGCGTTCACCTCCAGGCCCACAGCTTGGGCAGCTTGGGCCGCTGCTGTGAAATGGGCCAGCACCGCAGCACCTTGGGGCGAGCCATGCGCAGCCGCGTAAGGCTCGGTGTAAAGCTCCACTCTGTCAGCGCCCACTTCTTTGGCAGCTTCCATGGCGCCTGGGTCGGCATCCATGAACAGGCTGACACGGGCACCCCAGGCTTGGGCTTGGGCGATGAGGGGTCGCAAGCGTTGGGCATCCTCAGGAAAGCGCCAGCCGTGGTCCGAGGTGAACTGCCCTTCGGCGTCGGGCACAAAGGTGACCTGCTGCGGACGCACTTTGTCCACCAAGGCAATGAGGTTGTGAAACGGGTTGCCCTCGATGTTGTATTCGCGGTCTGGCCATGCTTTGAGCAGCTCCGCCAAATCGAAAACATCGCTGTCACGGATATGGCGCTGGTCGGGCCGGGGATGCACCGTGATGCCATGGGCACCGGCTTGCAAACACAGGGTGGCAGCACGTGTGACGCTGGGAATGCCCAAATGGCGGGTATTGCGCAGCAGCGCAACTTTGTTCAGGTTGACAGATAAATGGGTGTTCATAAGGCTTGCAATTCCATCATCACTTGGCGGGTGCGCAAGCTGCTGACGCCGCAATGGTAGTGCAAGAGGTTACGCAGCTGGGTTTGCAGCGCACTGCGCAACTCTGGCGCAAACTCGGCGCAACAGCGCAGCAAGGCGGTCAAGGGCGCATCGCTGGCCAGCGCCGCATGCAACTGCAGCCAATGGCTGCCGCGCAACGCCACGCCCTCCTCCACAGCTCTGAGCCCACCTTCTGCAAACAAAGCATAGTTGGAACCCGCTTGCAGCGCTTGCAAGGTCAAGGTCTGCACAGACAGGTCTGGCAAAAAACCCATATCGCGCAGCAGCAGCAACTCAAAGGCGCGCAACAAAGGCGCGATGGTGTTGTCCAAGCCACTGGCCAAGACCTTGACGGTTTGGCGGTAGGTGTCAAACAAAGCGGGATGGGGGTCGTCACGGGCCAGCAAGCGCAGCAGCAATTCATTGAGGTAATAGCCCGACAGCAAGGCTTCACCGCTGGGCATGACATGACCACCCGCCCATTCGGCACTTTTCAAGGTGCGGATTTCTGCGTCACCACCGTAACAAAGCGACAAGGGTTGCAGAGGCAGCAACACTGCACGCAAATTAGAGGTGGGGCGCTTGGCACCTTTGGCCACCAAAGCCACACGGCCTTGATGGCGGGTTAGGACTTCCAATATCCGGCTGGATTCGCTCCAGTCGTAGTGGTGAAGCACAAAAGCGGGTTCATCCAAAACCCGAAGCGCAGCCGCTTTACTCGTAGCCAAAGCTGCGCACCCGCGCTTCGTCATCGGCCCAGCCCGAGCGCACTTTCACCCACAGTTCGATGAACACTTTGGCGTCCATCAGTTTTTCTAATTCTTGGCGTGCCAAGGTGCCGATTTGCTTCAAGCGCTCTCCACCTTCGCCAATCACCATGGCTTTGTGGCCATCGCGCTCCACCACGATGGTGGCGGCAATGCGCACCAT
>RFMX01000102.1 GCA_009927495.1 Betaproteobacteria bacterium | reverse complement strand
GATAGTCCCCCGTGTCGCGGCCTTTGGCACTGACGATGCCGGCTGTGACGGTATTCTCTAAGCCAAAGGGTGAGCCAATCGCCATCACCCATTCGCCCACTTTGAGGCGGTTAGGGTCGCCGATTTTCACGGGCGGCAAACCGCTGGCTTCGATCTTCACCACCGCCACATCGGTACGTTTATCGGCACCCACGATACGTGCGGTGAACTCACGCTTGTCGGTGAGTGTGACGATCACTTGGTCTGCACCATCGACCACATGGGCGTTGGTCATGATGAAACCATCATTGGTCAAAATAAAGCCGGATCCCACACCGCGAGGTTGCTCTTCAGGTTGTTGTTGCTGAGGGCGGTTGGGTTGCCTGGGCTGACCTGGTGTGCCAGGCTTGCCGGGCGGGGGCATGCCAAAAAAGCGACGAAACAATTCTTGTAATTCTTCGTCGCTGGGTCCCCCGTTGTTGGGGTTAGCGCCAGCAACTGGGTTGGCCGCTAGTTTGTCGATGGTTCGAATATTGACCACAGAGGGGCCGACGGTTTCGACCAAATCGGTGAAATCGGGCAGGGTGCGAACCCCACCACTGGTCTGCGCCCAAGCCGATTGCATAGGCAGCACGGCAGGTGCGCTCCACAGCACCGCAGTCAGGCTTAAAACGCCCATCCACAAGACCATGCGCTTGTGATTAAATTTGCTCAACATCATGTTTAGCTCCGTAACCTTAGAGGGGTGGTTGTAGTAGAAAAATTCAGCGTCTGTAATCAGGCACTGGCATCACCTCAGCAAAATCGGGGCAATCTCGCGTTTTTAAAGGCGCTTGAACACCAAAGTGCCGTTGGTTCCACCAAAACCGAAATTATTTTTGACCGCCACTTCTATTTTCATGTCCCGAGCCGTGTTGGCGCAATAGTCCAAATCGCATTCAGGGTCAGGGTTGTGCAAATTGATGGTGGGGGGCACTTTTTGGTCATACAGCGACAAAACCGTGAACACGCTTTCAATGCCACCGGCACCACCCAACAAATGGCCTGTCATGGATTTGGTGGAACTCACCACCAAAGACTTGGCGTGGTCGCCAAAAGCCGCCTTGATGGCTTGGGTTTCGTTGATGTCCCCCAAAGGCGTGGAGGTGCCGTGGGCATTGAGGTATTGCACTTGGTCGGCATTGATTTGCGCGTTCGCCAAAGCACTGCGCATAGCACGACGGGGACCGTCCATGTTGGGCGCGGTCATGTGACCGGCGTCTGCGCTTCGACCATAGCCAATCAACTCAGCATAGATACGAGCACCACGCGCTTTGGCGTATTCATATTCTTCCAGCACCACGACACCTGCGCCTTCGCCCAGCACAAAACCGTCTCTGTCGCGGTCCCAAGGACGCGACGCGGCTTGCGGATCATCGTTACGGGTGGAGAGGGCTCGCATGGCGGCAAAGCCACCTAGCCCCAGTGGCGACACCGTGGCTTCTGCGCCGCCTGCGATCATGACGTCGGCGTCGCCATATTCAATGATGCGACCGGCTTCACCAATGCTGTGCAAGCCGGTAGTGCAAGCTGTGGCGATGGCGAGATTGGGGCCTCTGAAGCCGCATCGCATAGACACATGGCCCGAGATCATGTTGATGATGGAGGCCGGCACAAAAAAAGGTGAAATGCGGCGCGGGCCACGCGCAACCAATTCGTCGCGCATGTTTTCGATCAAGGGCAAGCCCCCGATACCAGAGCCAATCAAACAACCAATACGATAGGAAGCCTCTTCGTCCAAGGCGTCACCAGTGGCCAAACCTGCGTCAGCCACGGCTTGCAAACTGGCCGCCACACCCAAATGGATGAAGCGATCCATGGTTCGCGCTTCTTTGGGGGAGATGTAGGCGTCGAGGTTGAAGTTTTTCACCTCACCAGCAAAGTGGCAGGCGAAGGCTGACGCATCAAAGTGAGTGATGCGATCTATGCCAGACTGACCGGCCAAAATGCGTGTCCAGGATTCCTGTGCTGTGTTTCCCACCGGGGAG